>DASQHK010000649.1:0-5685 GCA_035632135.1 Bryobacterales bacterium | reverse complement strand
TTCTCATACATCAGTACCCGCTGCATCCCCAGCCCGACCGCGCCCGCCCACGCCACCCCCAGCAGCACCAGTATCAAGTTATTTCGGGCAGACAGCGTCATGGCAGGGGTTCCCCCACGATCCTCTTCGACCAAGCTCTGGTTTTACTTAATCCCTACAGGCGTGTTTAGATCCCGGCCCCGTCCTCGTGGGACGGCGAGGACAGCCGCGTCCTCACGAGCCAAGCCGCCAAGCAAGCAGCATCGCTTTCCTGTACACTAACGCTCAGCACGGGGAGCCAAACAATGGCGCTGACCGCCGGCACGCGGCTGGGACCTTACGAAATTCTCGCCCCCATCGGCGCGGGTGGCATGGGCGAAGTCTACAAAGCCCGTGACACGCGCCTCGACCGCACCGTTGCCGTCAAGGTCCTCCCCGGCCACGCCGCCGACAAGCCCGAGGCCCGCCAGCGTTTCGAGCGCGAAGCCCGCGCCGTCTCCAGCCTCAGCCATCCCCATATCTGCACCCTCCACGACGTCGGCGAGCAGGACGGCGCCTACTTCCTGGTCATGGAGTACCTCGAAGGCGAGACGCTCTCGGCGCGCCTCGCCCAGGGGCCGCTGCCCCTCGAGCAAGCCTTGCGCTGTGCCATCCAAATCACCGACGCTCTGGCCCTCGCTCATCGCCAGGGCGTGCTCCACCGCGACCTCAAGCCCGGCAACATCATGCTCACCAAAGCCGGAGCCAAGCTGCTCGACTTCGGCCTCGCCAAGCTGCGCGAGCCCGAAAAACCGGCCGGCGGCATGACCGCGCTGCCCACCGTCAGCGTCGACCTCACGCAGAAGGGCACGATTCTCGGCACATTCCAGTACATGGCCCCCGAGCAACTCGAGGGCAAGGACACCGACGCCCGCAGCGACCTCTTCTCCTTCGGCGCCGTCCTCTACGAAATGCTCACTGGCCGCAAGGCGTTCGCGGGCGCCAGCCACGCCAGCCTCATCACCGCGATCATGTCCTCGGAGCCGGCGCCGGTCTCCGCGCTGCCGCCGGTGGCCGGCCGCGCCGAAGCTCCAGGCCTCGATCACGTGGTCCGCAAGTGCCTGGCCAAGAGCCCCGACGACCGCTGGCAATCGGCGCAAGACCTGATGACCGAACTAAAGTGGATCGCCGAAACCAGCTCCCAAGCCGCCGCCACGGTGACGACTGCTCCGGCCCCGGCCTCCATCGCCGCGCCGCCGCCCCAGCCCCGCCCGTGGCTCCGCTGGAGCGCTGCCGGCCTGCTGGCCGTGCTGTTCGCAGCCGCTTTGGTCTTGTCCACGATCCATCTGCGCGAGACGCCCGAGCCGCCCGAACCCATGCGCTTCCAGATTCCGCCGCCGGAGAAGGCAGTCTGGCGCTGGGCCGATTTTCCGGCCGTCTCCCCCGATGGCCGGCGGATTGTGTTCTCCAGCCTCCGGTCGGATGGCAAGGGCGTCCTGTTCCTTCGCTCCCTTGACTCGCTCGCGGTGCGGGAAATCCCGGGTACCGAAGGCGCCTATTCTCCCTTCTGGTCGCCCGACAGCCGCTCGGTTGGATTCACCGCCGATGGAAAGCTCAAGAAGGTGGACCCCTCCGGCGGCCCGGTCCAGACGCTCTGCGATACCGCGCCCGGTCCTCGTGGCGCGTGGAACCGCCAGGGAGTGATCCTTTTTCGTCCGAATGGGACCTCACTCTTCCAGGTTTCCGCATCCGGCGGCGATCCGAAGCCTGTGACCGTGCTCGACGCCTCCCGCGGCGAAACCACGCATATGTTTCCGTACTTCCTGCCGGACGGCCGCCACTTTCTCTATTTGGCGGGAAGCTCGCAGCCCGGCCAGACCGGCATCTACGTGGGATCGCTCGATTCCAAGGAGAGAAAACGGTTGCTGGGCGCGGAGTCCAACGTCGCTTATGTGGACGCGCCTTTTGGTGCACCATCCGGGCCCGGCTTCCTGATCTTCGCCCGTGGTGATACGCTGATGGCTCAGCCGTTCGACGCCAAAAAGCTGGAGCTCAAAGGCGACGCCTTCCCCATCGCCGAGCAGGTGGCGACATTTGGGTTTGCGCCCGGGGCTTCTTTCTCCGCCTCCGACACCGGAATCCTGGCTTACCGATCCGGGTCAGCCTCGGCTCCCAGCCAACTGGCTTGGTTTGACCGCTCGGGCAAGCGTCTCGCGATGGTGGGTGAGCCGGCCGCCTACAGCAACCCCGCCCTTTCACCTGACGACAAGAGGCTGGCCATCGGCCGCGCCGATCCGCAGGCCAGAACCCGTGATATCTGGGTGTTTGACCTGACGCGCGGCACGAGTTCCCGCTTTACGTTTGATCCGGCCGACGACCTCAATCCTATTTGGTCGCCCGACGGCGCCCGCATCGCATTTACCTCGGAGCGCAAAGGCCCGCGGAATATCTACTGGAAGCGGTCCGACGGCACTGGCCCCGCGGAAGCGCTGCTCGAGTCCAGCGACCAAAAGAGCGTCGAAGACTGGTCCCCCGACGGGAATCTTCTGCTCTTCAACGTGCGGGCGAAGACGGTCGACGTTTGGACGTTGCCACTCGCCGGGGGAGAGGCCCGCAAGCCCGCCCCGCTGCTGCAAGGCCCGTTCAGCGAGCAGCAGTCACAGATCTCTCCCAACGGCCGTTGGATCGCCTATGCCTCGACGGAGTCGGGCCGCCCCGAGGTCTATGTGCAGAGCTTTCCGCCGGGCCGGGGCAAGTGGCAGGTTTCCACCGCTGGCGGAAACGTGCCGCGCTGGCGGCGCGATGGCAAGGAGCTGTTCTTCGAGATCCAAAACCGCCTGATGGCCGTGGACGTCAAAACCGACGGCCCTTCCTTCGAAGCCGGCATCCCCAAGCTTCTCTTCGAAGCGCCCTTCGGCCCGCTGAACAGAAATAACTACGTCGCGACCCGCGACGGCCAGCGCTTCCTGATCGTCACCGCCGCCGAGCAGACCGTTTCTTCCCCGATCACCGTCGTAATCAACTGGCTCGCCGCCGCGAAGCACTGAGTCACGGCGACCTGAAGAACATTTCCCCTGCCTTTTCCCTCACTTGCCTCCGCCCAGCCGCCCCATGCGTCCGTCCCCCCCATACAATGGTTGCAGGAGGTTCGGCCCGCCGCAAAAGGCCAAGCTGTCATGATCGCCAGTCGCGCACGTTCCGGCTGCCAATTCGCCCCTCGGCGAAACCAAGTCCTTTCGTTGCAACAGCCGCACCCGTCGCACAGAAATCATTTTTTACCAAACAAAGCCAATCCCGCGTGCAGACAATTATCGGAATTTATGACTCGCGGCCAGGCGCTGCGGCTCGGCGCCGTCATCCTCCGAGCTTGTCTTTTTACCGAACAAAGCCAATCCCTGCGTGCAAACAATTAAACAAACTTATAGGACGCCGCCGCGCCCGGCAGCGCCCCGCCACACCCAGGCCCCGCCGCCCCCCGTGCTACTCTGAAAGTATGTTCTTTTCCGACCGCTACGGTCTCACCCCGCATGACCTCGAGCGCTACCTGGCCGAGGCCCTCTCCTGCGGCGGCGAGTACGCCGACCTCTATTTCGAATACATCTCCACCAGCTCTCTTTCTCTCGACGAGTCGCTCATCAAGAGCGCCACGCAGGGCATCTCGGTCGGCTGCGGCGTCCGCGTCCTGAGCGGCGAAAAAACCGGCTACGCCTATACCGACGATCTGGCGCCCGAAAAGATCCTCCACGCCACGCGCGTTGCCGCCCACATCGCCGCCGGCCCGTCGCGGGTCCAGTCGCTCGCCGTCGACGAGCAGCCCGCGCCGCACGACCTCTACCCCGTGGGCTCCTCGCTGCCCGATGAGGACCTCGCCGCCAAGCTCGACTTGCTGAACCGCGCCGACCTCGCGGCCCGCCAGTTCGACCCGCGCATCTTCCAGGTCCGCGCCGGCTACGCCGACGAGATTCGCCACGTCATGGTCGCCACTTCCGACGGCCGCATCACCCACGACTTCCAGCCGCTCACCCGCCTGAGCGTCTTCGCCCTCGCCCGCGACGGCTCGAACATCCAGCGCGGCATGGATGGCGGCGGCGGCCGCGTCGCGCTCGACTTTTTCCGCGACGTTCGCACCCCCGAGCAGTTCGCCCGCGAAGCCGCCCGCCAGGCCATCGTCCAGCTCGACGCCGCCGATGCCCCCGCCGGCGAAATGACCGTCGTGCTCGGCCCCGGTTGGCCCGGCATCCTGCTGCACGAAGCCGTCGGCCACGGCCTCGAAGCCGACTTCAACCGCAAGAAAATTTCCGCGTTTTCCGGCCTCATCGGCCGCCAGGTCGCCAGCCCCTTGTGCACGGTCGTCGATGATGGCACCATCCCCGGCCGCCGCGGCTCGCTCAACGTCGATGACGAAGGCAACCCCACCACGCGCACCGTCCTGATCGAGAAGGGTGTGCTCAAGGGCTACCTGCAGGACCGCCTCTCCTGTCACATTCTCGGCGTCGCGCCCACCGGCAACGGCCGCCGCCAGAGCTACCGCCACATGCCCATGCCGCGTATGACTAATACCTTCATGCTGGCCGGCGAAGACTCGCCCGAGGACATCATCCGCTCCGTCGATCGAGGCCTCTACTGCGCGACCTTCGGCGGCGGCCAGGTCGATATCACCAGCGGCAAGTTCGTTTTCTCCGCCTCCGAAAGCTACCTCATCGAGGACGGCAAAATCACCCGCCCCGTCCGCAACGCCACGCTCATCGGCAACGGCCCCGACGTGATGACCAAAGTCACCCGCGTCGGCCACGACCTCAAGCTCGACCAGGGCATCGGCACCTGCGGCAAAGAAGGGCAGATGGTCCCGGTCGGCGTCGGCATCCCGACCATCAAGGTGGAGAAAATCACCGTGGGCGGCGTGGGGGCGGCCTGATCCTGACATGATCGATCTCGCCGCCGACATCGTCTCCCGCGCCCTCCGCGCCGGGTCAGCCGACGCCGAATGTACCATCGCCGAGGGCGAAGAATTCTCGGCCAACGTGCGCCTCGGCGAGGTTGAGAGCGTCAAAGAAGCCGGCTCGAAGGCGATCGGCTTGCGCGTGCTGATCGGCTCGCGCAGTGGCTCCTCCTACACCTCGGATTTTTCCCAGGCCGGCATCGGCCGCCTCGTCGATTCCGCCGTCGCTCTCGCCCGCATCACCTCCGAAGATCCCTGCGCCGGCCTCGCCGAGCCCGGCGAGTTCGGCGCCATCGGCGGCGATCTCGATTTGTACTACGACGATGTAGCCGGCCTCGCCGCCGAGCAGAAGATCGCTCTCGCCCGGCGCTGCGAGCAGGCCGCGCTCGAGACCGACGCGCGCATCTCCAACTCCGAAGGCGGCTCTTTCGACAGCGCCTGGAGCCTGCGCGTGCTGGCCAACTCGCGCGGCTTTCAGGGCGCCTACCGCCGCAGTTCCTGCTCGCTCTACGCCGTTCCCGTGGCCCGCTTCGGCGACAGCATGGAGCGCGATTACTGGTTCAGCGTCTCGCGCAGCCTCAAGCTGCTCGACGCGCCCGAGGCCGTGGGCCGCGAGGCCGCTCAGCGCGCCGTGCGCCGGCTGGGCGCCGTCAAGGTCGAAACCCGGCGCGTGCCGGTGGTCTTCGAGCCGCGCGCCGCCCGCACCCTGCTCGACAGCCTCTTCGAAGCCGTCAGCGGCGAGTCCGTCTATCGCCACGCCTCGTTCCTCGCCGGCAAGCTGGGCGAGA
>DASQHK010000648.1:0-6196 GCA_035632135.1 Bryobacterales bacterium | reverse complement strand
AGCACCGTGCTCGGGCCATAGAGAATGTAGCCGGCGGCGAACAGCTCGCGGCCGGCCCGCAGCAGATCGGCGTCGGTGCCCTGGCCGGTGAGCGAGCGCCGGCGAAAAATCGAGAAGATCGACCCCAGCACGCCGTCCACGTCGGTGTTGGAGGAGCCGTCCAGCGGGTCGACCAGCACCGCGTAGGCCGCGCCGGCACGGCCGTGCAAGGGGAAATGCGTCGGGCCCGCCAGCTCTTCCGAAGCGGCACCGAATACCAGCCCGCTCTCCTCGCACGCCGAGATCAGCGTCTCGTTGGCGAACTCGTCGAGCTTTTTTACTTCCTCCTGCTGGACATTGATAGCGCCGGTTGTGCCCAGCATGCCGCTCAACCCGGCGCGGCGCAGCTCCTGGGTAATGATGCGCGCGGCGGTGGTGATCTGGCTGAGCAGGCGGCTGAATTCGAGGTGATCCTTGGTGGCGATCTGGTCTTCCTGGAGCAGGTGGTAGGTGAGGGTGATGGGCTTGGGGTGGGGCATGCCCACTACTATAGCCTGCCCCACCCGGCCAGTTCACGCCCGGGCAGCTTGTTCAACTTGCAGGTTATCTTCCAGGCGGAAGTAGGTTCCCGCGAAGCGGGCCGCCCGCTCCACGAGCTGCTTGTCGAGCTGGTTGGCGACCACGCCCTCCAGCCGCACGTCGCCGTTCTTCACGATGATGTGAATGGGCGGCAGCGCCTGGAAGCCGTAGCGGGACCGCAGGTCGGGCGAGCCGTAAATAGCGCGGGCTACGCGCACGCGGATCTGGTCGTCGAAGAACGAATTGGGCAGGACTTCGAGCTGGTTCTTCACCGCCGCGACCCCGCTCACCTGCTTGGCCAGGTTGGCGTAGTCGTTGTAGCGCTGCGGCAAGTGCACCGCGCCGCGCAGCGTCACCACGCCGTCCTTCACGTCGCCGGTGACGTAGTCAAAGATGTCGTAGAAGGGGAACATGCGGATCTGGTGCGTCAGGTCGGCGGCGATTTGCTCGTCGCTGCGGCTGGCGAGCACGCGGATGTCGTTCTCGACCGCTGTCACGCCGTGGGTCTTCTTGGCGATCTGGGCGGCGCGTTCCGCTTTCGCGAGGCGGTCCACCGCTCCGGTCAGCATGACCAGGTGATTGTTCACTGCCACTCCGACGGAGTCGAAGTTGGCGTCGCGCAGGCGCTTGGTTACTGCGACCGTCAGGGTGGCGTCGTCCGCCGGCGACTTGGCCGCCTGAGCCAGCGGCGCGCCGGCCAGCGCGCTCAGCAAAAGTACTACTCCCAACATTTCGAGTTTGGCTTTCATGGCTTGACCTCCTGTTCGTTCCTTTCTGCTCTTGCCAATACATTGGGTGCTCGACGGCCCGGTGCGGTTGCGGCTGGAGTGTAAAGGGACGGTAAAGATTTGTGGGAAGATATTGATCCCCGGCGGCAACTAAGAAATAGGGGGAAGAACTATCGCGCGATGCCTCACCGTTGCACAGAGCCGGATCGCCTGGCCGCCTGGTGCGCGGCGATTGCGGGCGACGATCTGGAGGCGCGCCGCTCCGAGCTGTTCTGGCAGTATCTGAGCGGGCGCAGCGAAGGGGCGGTGGCGGCCGAGATCGGCAAACACGTTGCTGCTTGCGACGATTGCCGGCGCGCCCTCGAGCAGGAGCAGGCGCTGCTGGCGGCCAGAAGCGGCCGAACCACCATCCTGGCCCTCTGCCCTTCGAGCGAGGAGCTGCTCGAGTACGCCGAGCGCGACGAAGCCCTCAGCCCCTTCCGGCGACTCGAAATTCGCCGCCACGCCGAGCGCTGCGATCTGTGCCGCGAGGAGGCCGATTTCGCGGCGAGCCGGCTGGTCGAGGCGCCCGCAGCCGCCGCCGGGCCGCAAGCCGTGTTCAGCCGCTGGTCCGCTTGGAGGTGGGCCTGGCTCTCGGCGGCGGCCGCCGCGGCGGTGGTGATCTGCGCCGTTGTTTACCCGGCTTACCTTGGTCCCCGCCGTTATGCCCACTACGCACAGCTCCCCGACATTCCTTACGAAGCCATCCGCGCCGAGTTCGCGGCGGCGCACCCCGACCAGTTGCCGCAGTTCCGGGCCGCCACCGATCTGGTCAGCGTGGGGCGCTACGACGAGGGAGCCCGGATGCTCCAGGCCCTCAGTCATGCCGACTCCGGCGACCCCAGCGTGGTTTTCTTCCTCGGCTACGTCGCTGTGCGCGAGGGCCGCTGGCAGGAGGCGCTGTCGCTTTGCGCCGCCGCCGAGCACGCCTATCTGGACGGCTACCGCTGCTGGTACCTGGCCAACGTTGCTTTGATTGCCGGCGATTTGGCCGTCGCCCGCCGGGAACTTCGCCACGCCCAAGGCCACGCGCTCTACCGGCCGCAGGTGCTGCGGCTCGAAAAGATCGTCAACTGACACGGCTCACGCCACGCGGAATCCTGCCTTGCGCAGCAGCCCCGCCAGCACCGTCTTGCCTTTGAAGATACGTGTCGAGACAGTGTTGAGCGGGATGCCCAGCCGCACGGCGATCTCCTGGTAATCGAGTTCTTCGACGATCCGCAGGCGCAGCGCCTCGCGGTAAGCCTCCGGCACCCGCTCCATCACGCGCTCCAGGGCCAGCCGCGTCTCCACCTCTTGAAACTCGAGGGTCGCCGCGCGCGGCTCGTGCGCCGGGTTTTCGGCCCACTCTGCCTCGCCCACCAGCCGCACATGCCCGCCGCGCTTTTGCGTGTTGGCCGCCCGGTGGGCCTCAAGGACCGTCAACTGTGCGACGCGAAACAGATAGGTGGAAAGGCGGGCCTCACCGCGGAACTCGCCCGCGCTCTCAACGGCCGCCAGGAAAATCTCTTGCAGCAGGTCTTCGCGCTCGGCCTCGCTGTCGACCACACGCCGCAGCAGGTTGCGGATCGCCGACGAGCCGTGGATGTGCTTCTCGTACAGCTCGGCCTGCGCTGCGCGGTCGCCGCCGCGGGCCCGTGCCAGCAATTCCCGCTCGGTGGCGGCGCCGGCGGGCGCGACAGTAGGGGTTGGGGGATCGGCGGCGGCCATAGCAAGCGCTACGCGCTGTACTTCTTGATCCATGCCAGCAAGCTCTTGGTCAGGCGGCCCTGTTCGCGGCGCAGGGCGTGCGCATCGAAGCGGTTGGCGTGCTCGTTCGGATCAGCTTTCAGGTCCCAAAGCTCGTTGGGGCCGCTCGCCTGGTTGCCTTCGATGTTGCGAAGCACCAGCTTATACTGCTCCTCCCGCACCATCGAGGTGTTGCGGAAGTAGCCGAACACGCGGTTGTCCCACTGGCCCAGCGCCCGCGTGGTCGCGAGGGGCCAGTAGCTGCGCCCGCACAGGTTGCGCCCCTTGGGCTGCGGGATCTCCAGCAGGTCGAGCACGCTCGGCACAAAATCGTAGAAGCTAACCAGCTCCTGCCGCACCCGTCCCGGCGGAATGTGACCCAGCCATCGCAGCAGGAGCGGCACCCTCATCACTTCCTCATACATATTGATGGGGTCCGAAGCGAGGCCCTTGCTCCAGTAGCCGTGCCGCCCGAGCAGGAAGCCGTTGTCGCCGGCGAATACCACCAATGTGTTCTCGGAGAGCTTCTTGGCCTCCAGGTAATCGATCAGGTCGCCCACGCGGTCGTCGAGAGCCGTGGTGGCCGCCGCCGTTTTGCGGATGTTGCCGACCGGGTCGGCCAGCAGATTTTTCTCCCGCAGCGCGTTGGGCTTGGCCGGCTCGATGCCGAACGTCTGGAACTGCTCGTCTTTGTAGAGGTCGTAATATTTTTGCGGGTGGCCGTCGAGGGGCGTGTGCGGGTTGAAATGCGACACCACCGCAAACCACGGCCGCTGCGCCTGGCGCGCCTGCTCCATGAATTGAAGGCCATGCTCGTTGATCCGGTCGGCCAGGTAGCCGGCCTCCTGCACGCGCTTCACGCCATTGCCGCCGGCGTTCGAAAACATCACCGGGTTCTGGTAGGGGGACGAGCCGCCGGGCATTACATACCAGTAATGAAATCCGTGCTGCGGCTGATCTTCCCATCCCATGTGCCACTTGCCGCTGTAGCCGCAGGCGTAGCCGTTGGAGACCAGAATGTCGCTGAGAAAAATCTCGTTGCGAAAGCTTTCTGGGGGCGCGGCCTGCCCTTGCGGCGGGTTCGCGGTCGGCTGAGGGGTCAGGAAGTCCTCGATGCCGTGCTGCATCGGCGTCCGCCCGGTCAACAGCGTGGCGCGGCTGGGTGAGCACACCGGCGTGCAGACGTAGGAGTTGGCAAACCGCACGCCCTGCGCGGCCAGCTTGTCGATCTGCGGCGTCTGGATTTCCTGGTTTCCATAGCAGCCGGTCATCCAGGCCGCCAGGTCGTCGGAGACGATGAGAAGGATGTTCGGCCGCGCCATTGACGCCGGCGGCTGACGCTGTGCCAAGCCCCTCGCCCCCGCCTGGGGACGCCCGATGCGCCCCGCCACAGCCAGCGCGCCGGTTAGAAAGGCCCGTCTCTTCATGGACTCAGTGTACGACGAGGAAAGTCCACAAAAATTGCCGGTGGATACGGCCGAGATTGTGCCGGGCGAACGAGTACGCCGGCCGGCTATTCGTACCGCAGGGCCTCGATCGGATCGAGACGCGAGGCTTTGCGGGCCGGATAGAGGCCGAAAAACATTCCCATCGCGGCGGAAAACAGCACGGCCACGATGATGGCCAGCGGTGAAATCGCGCTCGGCCACTCGAGCACGGTGGAGACGATTCGCGAGGCGACCAGACCGAAAATAATCCCCATCACGCCGCCCATCACGCTGAGCACCATCGCCTCGGTCAGGAACTGCGCCTGCACGTCGGCTTCGGTGGCGCCGATGGCCATGCGCACGCCGATCTCGCGGGTTCGCTCGGTCACCGAAACCAGCATGATATTCATAATACCGATACCGCCGACCAGCAGCGAAACCGACGCCACCGCGCCCAGCAGCAGCGTCATCACCTGGCTGGCCTGGTCGGCCAACTGGGCCACGTCGGCGAGGTTGCGAACGGCGAAATCGTCCTCCTGATCGGGCGGCCGGATGCGGTGCCGCTCCCGCAGCAGGTCCTCCATTTGCTTCTGGGCGAGGCCGGTGGCCTCGCGCGAAACGGCCTGCACAATGATGTAATTCAGCCAGGTGGTGCCCAGCACTTTCTTCTGGGCCGTGGTGTAAGGAGTGAAAATCTGGTCGTCCTGGCTGAATCCCATGCCGCTCTGGCCCTTCTCGGTGGCGATGCCCACCACGCGAAACGGCAGATTCTTGATGCGAACGGTCTTGCCGATGGGGTTCTCGCCGCTGAAGAGCTGCTTCTTCACCTCGTTCCCCAGCACGACGACATTGTTGTTCAGATCCACGTCTTCGGCGGTGAAGGTGGTGCCCTGGGCCATGTCCCAGTCCTTGATGGAGAAGTAATTCACGCCGACGCCGCTCAACCGGGTCTGCCAGTTCTGGTTGCCGTAGATCACTTGCACGCCGCCGCCCACGCCGGGCGAAGCCCGCTTCACGGCGCTGCACTCGTGCAGGATGGCGAGCATGTCGTCGTAGACCAGCGTGCGGATGCTGCCCAGGCCACCGTGGAAGTGGCCGGAGCGGCCCGAGCCGGCCGAGACGAACAAGGTGTTCGAGCCAAGCGTCGCGATCTGCGACTGCACCTGCTTGTTGGCGCCCTGCCCGACGCCGACCATGGTGATGACCGCTCCCACACCGATAATGATGCCCAGCATGGTCAGCGCCGAGCGCAGCTTGTGGCGCGCCAGCGCCCGCAAGGCGATGCGGAAAACCATGCCCAGGTTCATGCCTCGTCCTCCTCGCCCAGCTCGGCTCCCACCACCGGCAGGTGCGGCAGCACCTCGGCGGCGATGAGCTGGTGCCCCACCGGCGTATCCTGCCGGATCTTGCCGTCGCCGAAAATCACGGTTCGCTTGGAATAGGCGGCGATGTCGGGCTCATGCGTCACCAGCACGATGGTCAAGCCGGTATCGGCATTGAGGCGCTGCAAAATGTCCATGATCTCGACGGAAGTGCGGCTGTCGAGGTTGCCGGTAGGCTCGTCGGCCAGCAGGAGCGACGGCGCGTTCACCAGCGCCCGGGCGATGGCCACGCGCTGCTGCTGGCCGCCCGAAAGCTGGCTGGGGAAATGGTGCTCGCGGCCGGCCAAGCCGACTTTGTGGAGCGCCGCCAGCGCCCGCTCGCGCCGCTCCTCCG
>DASQHK010000647.1:0-5882 GCA_035632135.1 Bryobacterales bacterium | reverse complement strand
TCTAAAATGGAAGCTTTGAACCAGGCCTGAGCGCACAGCGCCGGGCGAGCTTCAGCACAGAATACGCTCGCGCCCTGCGGCCTTGTGCGCGATTTCCTCCGGGCAGAGGTGAGTTATGACCGCAATGCGCCGAATCGTGCTCGCGCCCGCCACGCGGGCCGCCTGGAAGATCCTCGTCGTAATCCTCGTGGCCTCCCATCTCGCGCTGGCCCAGTCCACCGCCACGCTCACGGGCACCGTCGTCGATCCTTCCGGGGCCGTGGTGCCCGACACTGACGTGACGTGCCGCAACACGGGAACGGGCCTTACCTATCACATGGCGGCGAACAGCGGGGGCCTGTTTCGCTTCGCCGATCTTCCCATCGGCTCTTACGAGCTGACGGCCACCCATCCCGGCTTTGAGCGGCTGGTGCGCTCGGGGCTGGAGCTGCTGACGGGCCGCACCGTCGACGTGATGTTGCAGCTTCAGGTGGGGCAGACCACCGAATTGCTGGAAGTGACCGCTGCCGCGCCGGTCGTGCAGACCACCTCTTCCGAGGTGCAAAGCTCCTTCGACAGCCGGAACACGCGCGAGCTTCCGCTCAACGGCCGCAATCCGCTGCAACTGGTGGTGCTGACGCCGGGCGCGCGTCTGAGCAGCGTGGGCACGCAAGGCGACCAGGAGGAGAACACGGGCGTCACCACCAACGGTTTGCGCGCCATTGACAACAATTACGAGCTGGACGGCGCCATGTACCTGAACCGGCAGTTCAACAGCGCGCCGGTGCTGCCCAGCCCGGATTCTTTGCAGGAGTTCACGGTTAAGGCGTCCAATTACAGCGCCTCCGAGTCGGGAGCGGGCGCCACAGTGCAGCTTTCCACGCGGTCCGGGACCAACGAATTCCACGGCTCCGCCTTCGAGTTCCTTCGCAACAACGATCTCGACGCCCGCAACTTTTTCTCCCGCGCGGTCACGCCGTTCAAGCGGAACCAGTATGGCGGCACTTTCGGCGGGCCCATCGTCAAGGATAAGACCTTTATCTTCGGGGCCTACCAGGGCACGCGGGTCAGCGGAGGCGCCAACCCCACGCAGGCCACCGTCCCCACCTCGGCCATGCGGGGCGGCGATTTCTCCAGCCTCACCAAGTCCATCGTCGATCCGACCACCGGGCAGCCCTTCCCCGGCAACATGATTCCGTCTTCCCGGTTCGATCCGCTGGCCGTCAAGCTGCTCCCCTTCGTCCCGCTGCCAAACCTGCCGAACTTGCTGGTGACCCAGACGCCGAACTCCCATATCGACGACGACCAGTTCCTGGTGCGCATCGATCACAACTTGTCCGCGCAGGACCACTTCACCGCGCGGCATTCCTTCGATGAGTATGACTACAACCGGCTGACCAGCGCGTTCTCGACCATCTATGCGCGGAATTTCTTCCGCGATCAAAACCTGGTGGTGTCGGACACGCACACCTTCAGTCCTGCGCTGCTGTTCTTCGGTTCCTTCGGCTACACGCGCGTGTCGCGCACGCAGATCCCCACCGAGCCGACCACGCTGCAGGACCTCGGCCAGAAAGTGCCGGAGGCCATCGCCAGCGCGCACCCCGAGCTGCGCGTCAACGTCAACGGCTATTTCAACCTGTTCAGCGGCGGTGGCCTGGCCGCGCAGTCGCGGATCTTCCAGTATCGCGGCCGGCTCACTTGGGCGCGCGGCCGGCACTTCGTGCAAATCGGAATGGACATCGAGCGGGACTTGATGTACTCGACCGACACTTCCTTCGCCTCCGGAACCGACACCTTCAACGGGCAGAGAACCAGCCTGGCCTCCATCCGGAATTCCGGCGATGCCTTTGCCGACTTCCTGATCGGTCTGCCGAGTGACTTCAACCAGGGCGGCCGTACCCCGCAGGACTTTTACGAGATGAGGTGGCAGCCCTGGATCCAAGATGACTGGAAGGTGCTGCCGCGGCTCACCCTCAACCTGGGACTGCGCTGGGAGCCGTGGCTGCCGCCGCTCGACCAGCTCGGACCGTTTACGGGCTTTATACCGGGCGTGCAATCCAAGGCCGCGCCGGACGCGCCCCGGGGCCTGCTGTTCTCGGGCGATCCCGGGCTGCGCGATTCCATCTTTCCGATCGACTGGAACAACCTCGCGCCCCGCGTGGGCCTGGCCTGGGACGTGACGGGCAGCGGCCGCAACGTCGTCCGCGCCGCCTATGGCATTTTCATCCGCAGCGTCCCGCTCAACCTGGTGCGCTCGGCGAACTCCGGCAGCGCGTTCCGGTCCCTCAGCACGGACATCCCCAACCCGCCCAGCTTCCAGGACCCTTACCGCGATTTTCCGGGCGGCGCCCCGTTTCCGTTCAACCCGCCCCCTACCAGCGCCCTAGGCACGTACCACTTCATCCGGCCGGTCATTACTTCCGTGCTCGATCCAGCCAGCCGCAGCGGCTACACGCAGCAGTGGAACCTCACGCTGGAGAGGCAGATCCGAAACGATCTCGGGATCTCCGCCTCCTATTTGGGCAGCCACTCGATCGGCATCATGGCCGCGTACCAGGCCAACCCTGGCGTCTACGGGCCGGGCGCCACCACCTCCAACACAGATTCGCGGCGTCTTTACCCCGGCCTGGGCGCGCTGGCGGTGTCCTCGCCCTGGGGATTTTCCAACTACCACAGTTTTCAGTTGCAGGCGACCAAGCGCGCCGGCCGCGGCCTGAGCATTCTTGGCAACTACGTGTTCTCCAAGTGCATGGACGACACCACCGGCCAGGTGCTGGGCGCCGATGCCGGCGGCGGCAACCAGATCCACAAGTTCAACCTGCACTCCGACTACGCTCCCTGCGACTTCAACGTGGCCCACGTTGCCAACGCCTCGCTGATTTACGATCTGCCCCAGCTCAGCTCCTTGCATGGTCCGGCGGGCTCCCTGATGAACGGCTGGACCCTCACCAGCATCGTATCGGCGCGCACGGGGCTGCCTTTCTCGGTGTTCAGCGGGCGGGATAACTCGCTGACCGGCGCGCCGAACAACGACCTGGCCGATCAGCTTACGCCCAGCTCCGCACGGCCCTCCAGCGCCAATCCGCTGCAAGAGTGGTTCAACGCGCCGGACTTTGTGGTGAACGCCCTCGGCACGTTCGGCAACTCCGGGCGCAACGCGCTCTACGGCCCCCGTTTTTGGAACGTCGATTTTGGCGTGGTGAAGCAGACGCGGCTCACCGAAAAGATGAGGCTCGAGTTCCGCTTCGAGGCCTTCAACATCTTCAACCATCCCAATTTCGGCATCCCGGGCGTCCCCATCAACACGGTTACGAATCCGAACTTCGGCAAGGTGCTGAGCGCCAGCGATCCGCGCGTGCTGCAATTCGCGCTGAAACTGGCCTTCTAAGACATAGCGGCATTCCTGTTTTCGCGACAACCGCTCGGAGTCACAGCGTCTCGCCGAGCCGCAACTGTTAGGGAGCGGTCGTCGAGGCTCAGGCCGCGTTCACGACTCATACTCCACGATTGCTACGCCATAGACCAGAAAAGCCGGCGTCTGGAAAAGGGCTTGGCCATTGGTGGCCACAGCCCGCAATGTCTGCGGATCGGGCTGCTCCGGAGTGACAAACCGGACACCAGCCAGTCGCGCGCCGGACGGCAGATTGAGCCGCACGCGGATCGGGCTGGTGGCGCGAGGGTTCTCCTGGCTGGCGACGCTTTCGTCGCGGTCGTAGTTGACCAGATGCACGATCAGCCGGCGCGCTTGAGGCTGGCGCCACACGGTCATCTGAACGGTCCAGGGAGCGTCACAGCCGCTCAGCGGCTCGCCGACCGTTCTGCGAATAAACGCCGCCAGGGTCGCGGCGTCCGCCCCTTCCGGGGTCAAAGCGACTCGTTCCGCCAGAGCCGGCGCCGGCTGCCCTGGCTCACGCCGGGCTCCGGCCACCAACAGAAACCCGCCGGCTTCCCGATAGGCCTCAAGCTGTTTTCGCTCGGCAGGGGACAAGTAGGTCGTAACCGGCAGCAGCACCGCCCGGTAGCGGCGCAAGGCGATGCGATCCAAGTGCTGGTCGATGAGCACATCAAACAGCCCATGACCATCGAGGAGCGCGCGGGCGAACCGATCGAGGGCCGGCAGGAACGAAGTATCGCAGCGATACATAGAGCGCCGGGCGAAGAGCAGTCCCAGCTCGGTGTAAGGCTCGCATGGATGGTAGAGATCGCGGTGACGGTGCACGAAGGCGAAGTACGGCGCCAGAACATCCTGGGATTCGCTGCGATCGAGCGCCAGCCCGATGCCGCCCTGCGCCCACGCTTCGGCCAGGGTCAGGCGCGGCCGCACATAATCGTACTTGGCGATCAGAAATGGCTTGCCGCCTCCCATGGCGTAAACGAACTTGGCCGATAGCGAGATGTCGCTGGCGTTGTGCTCCCGGAGGTTGCTCTTGGGCGGGGCAACGCAATACCAGATGTAATCTTCCCCGCGCCCCCATCGTTCCGGCGGCAGCAGGATGCGCTCGTTAAATGGATTGAGGCCCTCCCGCTTGTAATCAACGCCCGGCACCAGGAACCCTCGATGATGCATCCAGGAAGAGACCAACAGATCCGGCTTCAGCGATCTTCCGTAGCCCAGAAACACTTCCTCGAGGGCCTGCCGCAGCGACTCGCTCGTGAACTGCCAGGCCTCCATCTCGAGCGGCCCGGGTTGGTCGTTTTCCTGCGCGCCGGCCGGCACCAGGTCCGGAGCACGCCCGCGCGTCGTGTCCAACAGCGCCGTGGCCGGGTCGGAGATCCCCAGCCGGTCGCGCAGGCACTGCGGCGAATGGTTGGCGGCCAGATAACGGCGGAACGCCTGCTGGCAGTACGGGCAAAGGCAGTCGAAGCGATAGTTCAACTGCACCATGAAGCCGTCGAAGCCGGCCTTGATGCCGGCCTTCACAAACTGCTTCATCAACTGCCGCCAGTAGGGATTGTTGGGGCATCCGGCGAAAGCGTACTCATCCGGCTTCATTCCGCCCGTGGCAAGCAGCGGCCGCCCCAAACGATCGCGTTGCATCAGCTCGGCCGGGTCTGCCACCGGCCGCGGTCCCAGCACGTCGGTTTCCCAAAGGTCTTTGTAATACTTGAACCACCCCCTGTCGCCCGCCTTGGTGTCATAGCCGAGGGTCATGCTGAAGGTGGCTTGGACCTTAATGCCGAGGCGATGCGCCTCGTCGATGACCTTCTTCCACCAGGCCAGGTATTCGCGGAGCGTAGTGACGCCTCGCGGGCTCATCGGAGTGACGCCCACCACCTGGCCGCCGGTCGGAAGCGCGCCCAGCAGCTCGGGGCCAAACAGGGAGGCGTGCAGCACGTCCGGCCGTACTTGCCGCACGGCATCGAGGATCTGGTAAGTGATTTCGCGCTCTTTGTACCAGTATTCGCCGCCAAACAGCACGTTGAACCACGTCCCCGGCTCTTTGCGGACCGGGAACGGCCTCTTCTTCAATGGGACCGGTTTCGGCGGAGACGCTTGGGCGACGGCCATCTCGGCGACCCCGGTCGCCGCAACTTCCGGGTCAGCCGCATGGATGCAACCGGGACAGTGGCGGCGCGTCGCCTGCGCAAAGGCTCCCAGTGGCGCTGCAAGAGTGGATGCCAGCAGATTTCTTCTGGTTGGGTTCATAGTCTTCCGTTATCATAAGCTCCATTGCCGCGGCAAGCTTCCCGGTGGTTTAAGCGAGGTGCCGCACGCAGGTCTGCCGCAGCGCAGGCGGCCAATGCAGGAGACGGCCTTTCAGATTTTATCGGTGTGACGGGGGTGGTACGCCTGGGGCGACTCGAACGCCCGACCTTCTGCTCCGGAGGCAGACGCTCTATCCATCTGAGCTACAGGCGCGCTGCTCTTATCCTCGCATCCGGGCCGGACCACGTCAAGTCAC
>DASQHK010000646.1:0-1973 GCA_035632135.1 Bryobacterales bacterium | reverse complement strand
GGTGGAAAGGTGGGGGGCGGGACAGAGCTGGGGGCGCCCTCGGGGCCCGATCGACGAAGCTGGATCCGAACGGTTACGCCAGCCGGGGGTGCCCTCCGGGCCCGGCCCGACACTGAATCGGGTGCCGATTCACCCCTCTCGCTAGCCGGCCGATCAGCGCCGCAATAAAGCCGCGCACCCCGGTTGCTGGAGAGGCATCTCCAGCAGCCGGCTCGGAGCATTTTCAATCGCAGCAATACCTACGTAGCCGCTGGAGTGTGTCCGCGCACCGGACGTCTTCATTTCTCAATTCTTCGTTCTCACTCCCCGCTCTGTTGCAGCATCTTCGCGACCAGGCCGGTCCAGCCGGTCTGATGGCTGGCGCCCAGGCCCGCGCCGCTGTCGCCGTGAAAGTATTCGTAGAACGGGATGCAGTCGCGCCAGTGCGGGTCGCTCTGGAATTTTTCCATGGCTCCGAAGACCGGCCGGCGGCCGTCTGCATCGCGCAGGAAGAGGTGGTTGAGCCGGCGCGAAATCTCGGCCGCCACTTCCCACAGCGTCGCCAGGCGTCCGGAGCCGTTCGGGCACTCCACCTTCAGATCGTCTCCCGCAAAGAAATGGAAGCGCTGCAGCGACTCGATCAGCAGGTAGTTGAGCGGAAACCACACCGGGCCGCGCCAGTTGGAGTTGCCGCCGAACAGGCCGGTCTGTGACTCGGCTGGCTCGTAATCGACGCTGTAGGTGTTGCCGTTCACGCTCAGCCGGTAGGGATGGTCTTTGTGATATCTGGAGATGCCGCGGATGCCGTAGGGCGAGAGGAATTCGTCCTCGTCGAGCATGTAGCGCAGCACGCTCGGCAGGCGCTTGAGGTTCACCACCGAGAGCAGCCGGCGAACGCCGCCGCCGGGAAGCTTCTGCTCGTCGATGTGGTCCTGGATGTCCTCCTGGTTGTTGATGAACCACTCCATGCGCCGGCGGAAGCCGGGCAGGCTGTTGATCAGCTCGGGGTCGAGCGTCTCGACCGCGAACAGCGGAATCAGCCCGACCATGGAGCGCACCTTCAGCGACAGGCGGCCGCCGCCGGGCAGGCGCAGCACGTCGTAGTAGAAGCCGTCTTCGTCGTCCCACAGCCCCTTGCCGTCGCCCAAGTGGTTCATGGCGTGGGTGATCAGCACGAAGTGCTCGAAGAACTTGCTGGCCACGTCCTCATAGGCCGCGTCGTAGCGGGCCAGCTCCATGGCGATGGCGAGCATGTTCAGCGTGTACATCGCCATCCAGCTTGTGCCGTCGGACTGCTCGATGAAGCCGCCGGTGGGCAAGGGCTTGGAGCGGTCAAACACGCCGATGTTGTCCAGGCCGAGGAAGCCGCCCTGGAACAGGTTGTTGCCCTCCACGTCCTTGCGGTTCACCCACCAGGTGAAATTGAGCAGCAGCTTGTGGAATACCCGTTCGAGGAATTTGGTGTCGGGCTCGCCGTGGCGCTTCTTGTCGATCTTATACACGCGCCAGGCGGCCCAGGCATGCACGGGCGGATTGACGTCGCCCAAGGCCCACTCGTACGCCGGGATCTGGCCGTTGGGGTGCATGTACCACTCGCGCAGCAGCAGGATGAGCTGCTCCTTGGCAAAGTCGGGATCGACTAGCGCGAGCGGGATGGTGTGAAAGGCGAGGTCCCAGGCCGCGTACCAGGGATACTCCCACTTGTCGGGCATGGAAAGGACGTCGGCGTTGTAGAGATGGGTCCAGTCCGAGTTGCGGCCGGCGAGGCGCTCGCGGGGCGGCGGCGGCATGGCCGGGTCGCCCTTCAGCCAGGTCTTTATATCGTAGTAATAAAATTGCTTGGACCATAGCATGCCGGCGAAGGCCTGGCGCTGCACGCGCCGGGCGTCTTCGGAGGCCCCCGGCGGCGCGAGCGTCGCGTAGAACTCGTCGGCCTCGGCGACGCGCGCGGCGAGGATGCGGTCGAAGTCCCAGAAGGTGCGGTCGCCGTCAGC
>DASQHK010000645.1:0-8286 GCA_035632135.1 Bryobacterales bacterium | reverse complement strand
GCCGGGGTGGTCAGCGGCGCGGTGTTTGTGAGCCGCATCACCGGCGTGATCCGCGACCTGGTTTTCGCCCGCTACTTCGGCGCCGGCCTGGTCTACGACGCTTTTCTGGCGGCCTTTCGCATTCCTAATTTGCTCCGCGATCTGCTTGCCGAGGGCGCGCTGTCGACCGCCTTCGTCACTGTGTTCTCGCAATACATGACCAGCAAGGGCGACCCTGAGGCCTTCCGCCTCTCCAACCGCGTGGCCACCATCCTGGCGCCGGCCCTCGCCGTCATCTGCATACTGGGCATGCTCTTCGCTCCCCAAATTGTCCAGGTCATGTTCCCCGGCTTCGCCGACGTGCCCGGCAAGAAAGAGCTGACCGTCACCCTCACGCGCATCATGATGCCGTTCCTGCTGTTCATCGCCCTGGGAGCCAAGGCCATGGGCGTGCTCAACGCCAAAAACGTGTTCGCCATTCCCGCCGCCGCGTCGGCGTTTTTCAATCTCGGCTCTATTGTCACCGGGCTCATCGCCGGTTTTCTGATCGGTCCGCGCCTTGGCTTCTCGCCCATCGCCGGAATGGCCATCGGCACGCTGATCGGCGGCTCGCTGCAATACGCGGTCCAGGTCCCCAGCCTGCGCAAAGTCGGCCTGCGCTACAAGCCCGAGCTCAGCTTCCGCGATCCCGGCGTGCGCCAGATCTTCCGTCTCATGGGCCCGGCCGTCATCGGCACCGCCGCCGTCCAGATCAACGTCGTCGTCAACAGCAACTTCGCTTCCGAAATCGTCGACGCCGCCGGCAAAGTGATCAACGGCCCCGTCTCCTGGCTGGGCTACGCGTTTCGCTTCATGCAGCTCCCCATCGGCCTGTTTGGCGTGGCCATCGCTTCCGCCACTCTGCCGGCCATCGCCCGCAGCGCCGCCGAAAACAATATCCCCGAATTCCGCAGCACGCTGTCCGCGTCCCTCGGCCTGGTTTTTCTGTTCTCTTTTCCTTCCGCCGTCGGCCTGGCGCTGCTCTCCGAGCCGATGATCGGCCTGCTGTTCCAGCGCGGCCACTTCACCGCCAACGACACCCACCAGACCGCCCTCGCGCTCACCTGCTATTCGCTCGGCCTGATCGGTTACTCCGCGATCAAGGTTCTCGCGCCCGCCTTTTATGCCTTGGACGAGGTCCGCGTGCCCATGGCCACCAGTCTCGCCTCCATCGCAACCAACTATGCGCTGAACCTGGCTTTCATCCGCGTGCTCGGCTGGGGCCACGCCGGCCTTGCATTCTCCACGTCGCTCGTGGCGACCATCAATTTCGTGGTGCTGATGTTTTTCCTGCGCCGAAAAATTCACCGCCTGGAGGGCCGCCGCCTGTTGCGCAGCTTCGTGCGCATTCTGGCCGCTTCCGCCGGCATGGGGATCGTCTGCGCCGCCAGCACATTTTCCATGCGCCACTGGCTGGGCGAGCGCGCCCTGCCGCGCCTGGCCGATCTGGCCTTCACCATTCCCTTAGGTCTGGTGGTCCTTTATGGGCTATGCCGTGCTTTGCGCGTCGAGGAATTGCAGACCGCTACCGGCGCCGTGTTGGGACGGGCGCGTGCTGTGCTAAAATCTAAACGTGCATCCTGACCTCGGGCTGCTTCGACAACTGCAAGACCTGGACCACCGCATCACCGAGTTGAAACGGGAAATCAGCTACCTGCCCAAACACATCGCCGAGATTGAGAGCAAGCTGGAGGGAGGCCGCCGCAAGCTCGAAGCCGATCGCGCCGCCCTCGCCGCCAACCAGAAAGAGCGCCGCCGCCTCGAAGACGACATCAAGGCCAGCGAAGGCAAGATCCAGCACCTCCGCGACCAGATGAACGAGGCCAAAACCAACGAGCAGTACCGCGCGTTCCAGCACGAGATCGAGTTTGTGCAGGAGGAGATCCGCAAAATCGAAGATCACATCTTGGAGCGCATGGCCGAGGCCGAAGCGCTCGATCAGAACGTGAAGGCCGCCGAGACCGCCTTGCGGCAGGAAGCTCTGGATGTGGAGAAGGAAAAAAGAGCCGCCGAGCGGCAGACCGATGCTGACCGCGTTGAGCTTGCCGCCGCCGAAGAGCAGCGCGCCGCGACGGCTCGCCGCATCACCCCCAAGACGCTCGCTCTTTACGAGCGCATCCGGCAGCACCGCAACGGCGTGGCGGTCGCCGAGTCGCGCCAGGGCCGCTGCACGGCCTGCAACGTCATTCTCCGCCTCCATTACCGCCAGCGCGTCCGCGCCAACGCGGAAGTGCTCACCTGCGAAGCCTGCGGCCGCATTCTCTATTACATCCCTCCCGAAGAGTCGTCGAAAGAGGAAGACTCCCCGTCGGAGGAGCCGTCCAAGGAGACCGCCGATTGCAGCTTGCAGAATGCCGAACCGCTCCCCTGACCCAGCTCAGTGAAGAAGAGCGGATGTTTCGGGACACCGTCCGCCGGTTCGCGATCGAAAAGATCCGCCCCTGCGTCCGTGAGATGGACGAGCAGGCGCACTTCCGCCACGAAATCATCGAAGAGTTTTTCAAGCTCGGCCTGATGGGGGTCGAGATCCCCGAGGAATACGGCGGCCAGGGCGGATCGTTCTTCCAGGCCGTGCTGGCGGTCGAGGCGCTCTCCGCCGTCGATCCTTCCGCCGGCGTGATTGTCGATGTCCAGAACACCATCGTCAACAACGCCATTCTTCGCTGGGGCACGGCTGACCAGAAGCAGCGCTACCTGCGGCGCCTCGCCACCAATACCGTCGGCGCTTATGCGCTTTCCGAGCCCGGCTCCGGCAGCGACGCCTTCGCCCTGGCCACGCGCGCCGAAGATCGCGGCGGCTATTTTTTGCTCACCGGCCAGAAACTATGGATCACCAATGCCCATGAAGCCGGCCTCTTCGTGCTGTTCGCCAACGCCAATCCGGAGGCGGGCCACCGCGGCATCACCGCGTTTCTGATCGAGCGCGAGTTTCCCGGCTTCCGCGTGGGCAAGAAAGAAGACAAGCTGGGCATCCGCGCCTCCTCCACCTGCGAGCTGATCCTCGACAACTGCCGCGTGCCGCGCGAGAACGTGCTCGGCGAGGTCGGGAAGGGCTACAAGGTCGCCATCGAGACGCTGAACGAAGGCCGCATCGCCATCGGCGCGCAGATGGTCGGCCTGGCCCAGGGCGCCCTCGAGCACTCCCTCGTCTACGCCAAACAGCGCAAGCAGTTCGGCAAGGCGATCGCCGAGTTTCAGGCCGTCCAGTTCCTTCTGGCGCAGATGGCCACCGATGTCGAGGCGGCGCGCCTGCTCGTCTATAACGCCGCGCGGCTCAAGGATGCCGGTGCAAAATTCGTCGCCGCCGCGGCCATGGCCAAGTACTTTGCCTCGCTCGTGGCCGAGCGCACCGCCTCCCGCGCCGTCGAGATCCACGGCGGCGTCGGCTTCACCCGCGACTACCCGGTCGAGAAGCTGTACCGCGACGCCAAGATCGGAACCATTTATGAAGGTACCAGCAATATGCAGTTGGCCGCCATCGCCAAGCAGTTGCTGGGAAGCTGAGAAAGGCCCTGCGGTTAGCGCCTCGTGAAGACCATCGGCCGCTGGCTCTCGCTCCACATCCTGCCGCTGGGCGCGCCCGGCCTGTTCCTGCTGGCCCTGGTCGATTCCGGCCTGCTGCCCATTCCTCAAGGCGTCGATGTGCTGCTGTTCGCCCAGGTGGTCCGGCGTCCGGGCGCCGCGCTGCTCTACGCCATGCTGGCCACGCTCGGCTCGCTGCTCGGCTGCGCGTTTCTCTATGCCGTGTCCCGCATGGCGGGTGAAATGGCCCTGGCGCGCCGCGTCTCGCCCCAAGGCATTGACCGCATGCGCCGGCAGTTCGAAAAATACGAAGCGCTGACGCTGGTGCTGCCCGCCATGATTCCCCTGCCGCTCCCCATGAAACTCTTCGTCATTGCCGCCGGCGTCTTCGAAGTTCACTTCGGCTTCTTTCTGCTGGCCATCCTGTTTGGCCGCGTCGTGCGGTACTACAGCCTCGCGCTGGTCGCCCAACGCTACGGCCCCGGCGCCTGGACCTTCATGCGCCACCATGTCGCGCTGGCCGGCTGCGCGGCGGCCGTCTTGATCGCCGGCTTCTACTGGTTCTCCCGCCGCATGCTCGGCAAAACCGGCGCTGCTCGCTGACGCCCGCGCCGCGCCGCCCGGCGCTCAAAACCGGAACGCCTCCCTCGCCACCCGCAGGTTCTCGTCGAGGTCGATCGTGCACGTAAACCCGCTCGGCCGCTCCCGGCGGAAGCGAAAGTCGGTGAGGATCACGCGGTACCCGTCCTCGACGCGCTCGACGCTGGCGTAGCGGTAGCGGGCAAAGGCGCTGAACTCCCGGGCCGTGCGCGTCTCGAGCGCCGCGGCGAGCGCCGGCATTCTCTCCGGCTTGTAATAGATGCGCCCCGCGGTCGGGTCGAGCGGCAGGCGCACGTCCACATCCACCATCTCGTAAAAGCCCTCCGTCTCCACAAACCCGCGCCACAGAAACGGATTGAGCGCGGTGGCGAACGCGGCCGTCCGCAGCGGCGGCAATCCCTCCATGCTGCGCGCGGCGGCCTCGCCGTCGGATGACGCCGCCGGGTTAAAACCGTACAGGCGCGCTTCGAGCATCGCCACCGCCCGCCGGTGCAGCAGCTCCCGCGCGCCCCACCCGCCGGCCACCAGCGCCAGGCCCAAAACGGCGGCGGCGCTGCCCCTTCCCGCCTGCGCCCCGATCTCCCCGCTGATCATCCGGCCGAAGGCCGGGCCCGCCAGGCAGGCGAGCAGCGCGGCCAGCACCCAGGGATCCACGATGAATTCTATGTCGCAGCTATACCACTGGCCGGACCAGGGCCAGAATGGCCGTATCCCGTAGGTATTCATGAAATCCATCAGCACGTGCGACGTTACTCCTGTCAGACTCGCCAGATACGCCCAGCCCCAGCGGAACTTCTCTTTTTTCCCCCGGCTGAGCAGCCACACCAATCCGGTCACCAGGGCTGCCAGCACCGGCGCCGCCAGGAGCGAGTGCGTCGCCCCGCGATGGTAGTGCAAATAGGCCAGCGACCCCTGCCAGCGCGAAACGATGTCGATGTCCGGCGCGTTCACCGCCAGCACCAGCGCGAGCGTGGCCCGGGGAGCCCTCCGGTTGAAGCCGGCCCGCGAAAGCAGCACCCCGGTCAGCGTGTGCGTCAGGTTATCCATGCGCTTCGAGATAGCCCGGCGGCAGCAGGATCGTCAGCGCCTCCGGCACAATCTCAATCGTTGCCGGCAGCCGCCCGATATACTCGCCGTCCGCTTCCAGCCGGACCACCGCCGTCTCCGCCGCCCGCATCTCCAATCGCCGGGCGTTCGAGAACGTCACCCCCGGCAGGCGATCGAGCCTCCCGCTCAACACGCCGGCCAGATAGGGCAGGTAGCGCAGGCCCGAGCGGCCGCGAAACAGAACCACCTCCAGTTCGTCATTCAGCAGGTGCGCCCGCCGCGCGACGCGCAGATTGCCGCCATAGGTGCGGCAGTGCGTGGCCAGCGCAAAGGTGCACGTCTCACGCTGCTCACCGATCGTCACTTCGAACTCTTCCAGCCGCCGCCCGATCTGGGCCATGCCCGTAAGCCAATAAGCCAGGACGCCTAGGCGTCCCTTCAGCCCCGGATTCAGGCTGTAAATGATTTGCGCGTCCAAACCGGCGCCGGCCAGCAGCAGGAACCAGCGCGGCTCCAGGCCCGTCCGGCAAATGCGTCCCAGCCCGATCCGCCGCGCCTCGAGCCGCGGCAGCAGCGCGGCCGCCTCCACCGGGTCACGCGGCAGCCCGGCTTCGAGCGCCAGCACGTTGCCGGTTCCCGCCGGCAATACGCCCAGCGGCGTTGCCGTGTGCGCCAGGCCGTTGGCGGCTTCGTGGATGGTTCCATCGCCGCCGCACACCAGCACCAGGTCCGCCCCGCTCCGGCTGGCCTCCCGCGCCAGCTCGGTCGCCGAGCCCGGCCCGCTGGTGGCCCGCCGGTCGATTGCCTCCACCTCCTTGGCCAGCACTCCCATCGCCGCATCGATGGCGCTCTCGCGCCGCGCTCTTCCCCGCCCCGCCGCCGGATTGTAGATCAGCACCGCCCGCCGATACATCGCCCCTCGCCGGTCCGGCCGCCCGCCGCCACTCGCGCCGCAAGCCATCACTCACGGCGCCAACCCAAGGCCGCCCGCCGCCAGCCATCTATAATAACCACGTGGCCCCTCCTGCCCCTAGCCACCCTGCCCGCTCCGCCGCCGTCGGAGAGGAAATCGCGCGGCTGCGGCGCGAGATCGAGCACCATGAGTACTTATACTATGTATTAGACCAGCCCGAGATCACCGACGCTGAATACGACCGCTTGATCGCCCGCCTGAAGCAGCTCGAGGCCCGGCATCCGGAGCTGGTGACGCCCGAATCCCCCACCCAGCGCGTCGGCGGCAAGCCCCGCGAGGGATTCGTCAAGGTGCGGCACTCTTCCGCCATGCTCAGCCTCGACAATGCCTACAGCGAGGACGAGCTGCGGGATTTCGACCGCCGCGTCCGCGATCTCACCGCCGCCGAAGCCCTCGACTATGTCGCCGAGCTGAAGCTCGACGGCCTCTCCCTGGCCGTCCACTACGCCGATGGCAAGTTCGCCCGGGCCATCACTCGCGGCGACGGCCAGGAGGGCGAGGACGTCACCGAAAACGCCCGCACCATCCGCTCCCTGCCCCTCCGCCTCCAAGCCGCCGCGCCCCCCGGCCTGCTCGAAGCCCGCGGGGAGGTCATCCTCACCCGCGCCGGATTCGAGCGCGCCAATCGCGAGCGCGAAGAGCAGAACCTCCCGCCGTTCGCCAACCCGCGCAACGCCGCCGCCGGCTCTCTGCGCGTGCTCGATCCCCGCATTACCGAATCGCGCGGGCTCATTTTCTTCGCTTACCAGTTGCTCGCCAGCGGCCGCCCCGCCGGCCGCCGCCAGTGGGACGACCTCGAAGCCCTGGCCCAGCTCGGCTTCAAGGTCAACCCCCGCCGCCGCCAGTGCCGCAGCCTCGAAGAAGTTCTCGCCTTCATCCGCGAGTGGGACGTGAAACGCCACACACTGCCGTACGAAACCGACGGCATCGTTATCAAGGTCGACGAGGTCGCTCTGCAACAGAAGCTGGGCTGGACGGCGAAAGCGCCGCGCTGGGCCATCGCCTACAAATACGCTGCACAGCAGGCCTCCACCACCGTGCTCGATATCGGCGTCAACGTCGGCCGCACCGGCGCGCTGACGCCGGTCGCGTTCCTCGCTCCCGTCGAGGTGGGCGGCGTCACCGTCAGCCGCGCCACGCTGCACAACGAAGATGAGATCGCCCGCCTGGGTCTCCAGATCGGTGATGAGGTTCTGGTCGAGCGCAGCGGCGACGTGATCCCCAAAGTCGTCCGCGTCGAAAAACCAGGCCCCGAGCGGCGGCCCTTTGTCATGCCCGCCCATTGCCCGGTGTGCGGCACGCGCGCCGTCCGCCAGCCCGGCGAAGCAGCCTGGCGCTGCGTCAACACCGACTGCCCGGCCCGCCTCAAGGAATCGGTCCTGCACTTTGCCGGCCGGCGCGTCATGAACATCGATAGCCTGGGCGACGCCCTGGTAAGCCAGCTCGTCGATCGCGGCCTCGTCCGCAGCGTCTCCGACCTTTACACCCTGACCAAAGACCAACTGCTCAGCCTGGAGCGCATGGGCGACAAGTCAGCTACCAAGCTGCTCCGCAATATCGACGCCTCGCGCGCCGCCTCGCTCGACCGGGTCATCAACGGCCTGGGCATTCCCTTCGTGGGTGAGCGGACCGCGGCCATCCTGGCCCGTCATTTCGGCCTCCTCGACCGCCTGCTGGCGGCGAGCGTCGAAGAGCTGGAGCGGGCCGAGGAAGTGGGGCCGCGCGTCGCGGAGTCGATCCGCAGCTTTTTTGCCGAGCCCCGCAACCAGGCGCTGGTCGAGCGCCTGCGCCAAGCCGGGCTGCGTTTAGAGCAAGAGCCCA
This sequence comes from Bryobacterales bacterium, assembly GCA_035632135.1. GTDB lineage: Bacteria > Acidobacteriota > Terriglobia > Bryobacterales > JACQDG01 > DASQHK01. The sequence goes on along the minus strand of DASQHK010000645.1, from coordinate 305 downwards.
CGAGAACCGGCGGGCCGCTACAGGGGATGGCCTTCGTGCTCACCGGCGCGCTCGCCGGCATGAGCCGCGAGGAAGCCACCGAGAAAATCGAAGCCGCCGGCGGCAAGGTCACCGGCTCAGTCAGCAAGAAAACGCGCTACCTGGTCGCCGGCGTCGAGCCGGGTTCCAAGCTCGAGAAGGCGAAGCAGCTCGGCGTCGAGGTCCTCGACGAGGCCGGGCTGCTCCGCCTGCTGAGCCATTGACGAGGGCCGCTCACACTCCCACGAACAGGTTGCAGGTATCGATGCCGCGGCCGCGCAGGGCGG
>DASQHK010000644.1:0-2571 GCA_035632135.1 Bryobacterales bacterium | reverse complement strand
CAAAGGGGCGGTAGCCGCGAGACTGCCCGGGCCCCCTGGAGGACCCGGCGCCTGCGGCCAAACACCAGTTATTACCGGAGCGCGTTGGCCAACGCTCAATACCAGGATAACCGGGGAAGCAAGGCGGGCCGGCCTCGTGGAAGCGCAAGTGACTCAGGGGCGGGGAAATAAAAACGTCGAAACGGCGTGACTCGCTCTGCCGCTCAGTCGGCCCAGACCTTCATGAGGATGTAACCGAGTTTGCCGGGGCCGGGGTCCATGTGGTGGGCGGTGTTGCGCGGGATGAGCACAAGATCGCCGGGACCGATTTGGTAAGAGCGGGCGCCGGTAACGGCGGTGCCGCGCGGCTCGCCGGGGCTTTCCTCTTTGGCGTTCTGGATCTGGCCGCCGAGCTGGGCGGTGGCTGTACCTATTTGTAAGAAGTAGATGTCGGCGCAGCCCTGGTGCGCCTCCCAGGGGCCGGCGTGCGCGGGGTAGATGACGTAGTTGATGGTGAAGTTGGGCGCGCCGTGGATGGGCTGGTTGCGGTCAAACTGGGCGAAGGTCGCGTCGATTTCGGATTTGGCGAGGACGTCGCTCATCTGGCGAGGCGCGGGGCGGATGCCGGGGCGTGACGTGCCGGTGGCGGGGAAGACGCGCACGACCACGGCGTCGACGCCGGCAGCAGAAACGATCTGGTAAGGCGTGCTGCGGGGAACCAGCAGAAAATCGCCGGCGGAGATTTCATGGTGGCGCGGCGGCGAGCCGACCGCGAAGCGCCCCGAGCCCCGGCGGACCCAGAACACCTGGTCGGCTTTGGCGTTTTCCGCGGGACTCGCGGGGGCTCCGTGGTGCGATTCCAGAACGATGGCGAAGTTGGGACGCTCGTAAAGCGCGGACTCCTGGACGCCGCCACGGCGGCCCAGCGCGGCGAGGCGCGCGCCAATGTCGGCGCTCTTGAGAACATCGCGGATCTCGGCGCGGGACGGCACGGCCGCCAGCAAGAATAGCACGGCGAGAAAGAATCGCATGGTCGCCTCCAGCGGCTGCTATGCTACCACGGAAAATCAGGGATAATAGCGGCTGCCCGTTCGGGGGGCGGATTTGAAAGTTCCGATCCCGAGGCTGGGCCCGCGCGAGATCGTCGCGGCGATTGGCGCCGGCGGGAGGGAAGGGGTGTACAAGGCGCGGGACCGGAGCTGTTCTTGGTGGACGGGCTGAAGTAACGAGCGCGAGGGAAGCGGTGAGCACGGCGAAGCGGGTTCTCTCGATTCTGGCGCATCCCGACGATGCGGAGTTTCTCTGCACGGGAACGATGATCCGGCTCCAGGATCAGGGGTGGGAGATTCACATCGCGTCGATGACGCCGGGGGATTGCGGGAGCCGCGAGCTGGAGCCGGAAAAGATCGCCGCGGTGCGGATGGAGGAGGCCGCCACGGCGGCGGCGAAGATTCGAGGCCGCTACCACTGCCTGGATGGCCGCGACCTGCTGGTGTGCTACGACGCGGCGGCGATCCGGCGGACGGTCGAGCTGGTGCGGGAGGTCGATCCGGCGGTGGTGATCACGCACTCGCCCGATGACTACATGGTGGATCACGAGATGACGGCGCAGCTTGCCCGGACGGCCTGCTTTGGGGCGCCGGCGCCGAATTTCAAGACGGGAGCGATGCCGTGCGCGCCGGCGACGGAGCACATTCCGCACCTTTACTACGCGGCGCCGATCGAGGGGAAAAACATCTTCGGGGAGGAGGCGCCGCTCGCGATGGCCATCGACATCTCGGAGGTGATTGGCCTGAAGAGCGACATGCTGGCGTGCCACAAGAGCCAGCGGGAGTGGCTGCGGGCGCAGCACGGTATGGACGAATACATCGAGGCCATGAGGCGCTGGTCAGGGGCAGTGGGGCGGCGGATCGGGGTGGAATACGCGGAGGGGTTCCGGCAGCATCTGGGGCACGCCTACCCGCAGGATGATCTGCTGGGCCAGTTGCTGGGAGGGCGGAAATGCTGAAGGCGACGCTGGCGCTGCTCCTGGTGGTGTGCGCGGCCCGCGGCGAGATGCTGCGCGGCGTGGTCCGTTCGCCGGCGGGCCAGCCGGTGGCAAAGGCGCGGGTGGGGGCCAGTCCTTTCGAGCACAACCTGGACACCGTTTTCGCGGTGACCAACACGGCGGGCGAGTATTCCTTTGATCTGCCGGCGGGCGACTATGTCGTATATGTAGATGCCTCGGGATATGAGATGGCGATTGAGGCCGCAAAGCCCGGCGCGGGCAGTCTGGATTTCCGGCTCGAGACGGTGACGCCGCCGGCGCTGCCGGAGAACTACATTGCTTCGGCGAAGACGACGGAAGGGCCGCTGCTCGACGCGCAGTACCGGGAGATGGAGGCTTACTTCGACCGGCTGATCGCCGAGGCGGAGGCGAAGCGGGAGAGCAAGTGGAAACGTGATTTTTCGTCGCTCGACCGTTACCTGGCATCGGTCGAGCCGCACCGCAAGAAATTTATCGAGCTGCTGGGAGGGTTTCCAGCCCAGAAAACGCCGCTGCACCCGAGGCGCGAGCTGCTGGGCGAGACTGATACCTATCGAACCGAGCGG
>DASQHK010000643.1:0-2621 GCA_035632135.1 Bryobacterales bacterium | reverse complement strand
CCGGCCCTGGAGGTAGCTCTCGACCACGCGGCCGCAAAAGCCCGGCGACACCAGATCGCCGTTGAGCGGCCGGCACGGCTCTTGCCAGTGCCATTCCGGCAGCGCGCCCTCCACGCGCTGCCCTTCTTCCGCCAGCGGAACTACTTCCGCCACCTCGCCATACCCGCGGCGCGCCGCCGCCAGATTTCCAGCGACCACCTGCGCGCCGCGCTTGCCGAAATATTTCTGGAGGGCCCGTTCGAGTCCGGCGAACAGCTCTTCCTCGCTCAGCCCGGCGCGCTCGCGGAAGGGCGTGAGCCGCAGAAAAGCGCCCAGCAAAGCGATGCCCTGCATGCGCGTCTGGAGATCGGCCCGGCTGGCCGACTCGCGCGCAATCCGCACCGCATCGAGCGTCCACAGGCGCAGGCCTCGCTCGCGAATCGTCCGGCGGGCGGCGGCGGGCAGGCTCTGCCACACCTGCTCCGGCGGCAGCTCGGATTGCAGATAGATGACGCCGCCGGGCTCCAGGCCCTCCAGCGGGTCGCCGATCGAGAACGCCTGCGGATTCTGGATGGCGACAAACTCCACCGCGTTGAGTTCACAATGCAGCCGGACCGGCTCGGGGGCCAGCGTGAGGTAGTAGCTGGTCGGCAGGCCTTTCTTTTCCGAGCCGTACTTGGAAAACGCCTGCACGTGCAGGCCGAACAGGTCGGCCGCCACCGTAGCGATCACTTTGTTGGTGGTCACCGAGCCGAAGCCGCCGACCGAGTGGCCGCGCAGCGAAAACGCTCCCTGCGGCCGCACGTCGGGGTCGTCGGAGATCTCGAGCGCGTCGGCATGCTTCACCCCGAGGACAAACGAGCGGCGGCCGGCGCGCTCCATGTTGCGAACGGCGGCGATGAAGTGGCCCGGGCGCACATCGCGCCCGCCCAGGCCCGCCACGCCGGAATAAACTTCGGGCATGCGCCCCGCTCCGTTCCCGGAGATGCCATCGGCGAGCGCCGCTTTGACCTCGGTCGTCAGCGGGTTTGATCCGGCCAGCGGCACATCAGCGCGCTCGACCACCGTCACGGCACGGCAGCGCAGCAGCAGGTGCGCCAGCTCCTCCGCCGGGAAGGGGCGGAAACTGGTGATGGCGATGCAGCCGACCGCCACGCCGTCTGCGCGCAGGCGGTCCACGGTGGCCTCGGCGGTCTCCATCATGGAGCCCAGGCCGACCAGCGCGTAGGCGGCGTCATCCATGCGGTAAGCGCGCAGCAGATCGTAGTGGCGGCCGGTCAGCTCGCCGTACTCCCTCATGGCCACGCGCAGCGCCGGCTTCACCCGCGCGTAGAAATAACGCTGCGCCACCTTGCCCTTCATGTAGCTGTCCTGGTTCTGCACGGCGCCGGTCAGCAGAGGATGCGCCGGGTCGAAGAGTTTTCGCAGGCGGGTGGAGGGCTCGCGGGCGAAGGATCTCATCAATTCGGGCTCCGGCAAGCGGAGGCTCTCCAGCGTGTGAGTGGTGAGGAAGCCATCTTGCACATTGAGAAACGGCGTTTCCGAAAACTCGGCGGTCCAGCGCGCCACCAGCGCCAGGTCGGCCGCTTCCTGGGCGTTGCGGGCAAACAGAATGCCCCAGCCGCAATCGGCCACGCCCATGACGTCGTCGTGGCCGCAGTGGATGTTGAGCGCCTGCGAGGTCAGCGCCCGCGCCCCGATGTGGAACACCACGGGGAGGCGCTTGCCGGCGATGACGTACAGGACCTCCTTCATCAGGATCAGCCCCTGGCCGGAGGTGAAGTTGGCCACGCGTCCTCCCGCCAACGCGAAACCTTCGCAAGCGGAGGCCGAGCTGTGCTCCGACTCCGGCTCTAAAAACTCGATCGGCTCCTCCCAGAGGTTGCGCTTGCCGTTGGAAAACTCCGCTTCGAAGCCGTCGCCCATCGGCGTGGATGGGGTGATGGGATAAGCGCAGGCGGCTTGTGAGATGTGGGACTCGACCCAAACCACGGCCGCCGATCCATCGGCGGTAGCAGCAGTACCTGGATAGCGCGCATCGCCTTTGCGAAAGCCGGCCTCTTCCGCGACGGCTGGTTCTACAAAAGGTTCGACAAAAGCCATGGGCCCTCCGGAAGAGTGGGAGCACTTGGCGGGCCACACGCCCACCCTGGCATCAAGTGCCGCAGAATGAAAAAGATTGGTCGAATGGGCTGCTCCGGCGCAAAGCGACCCTGGGGATTGGGTGAGGGATTTTGCGCACGTGGGTCGAAGGTACGACGCTGGCGCAATCAGGCTGCCTTGCGCGCCCGAAAACGCGCCGCCAGAATCGCCAGCATGGCCGTGCTCAACGGGTCCGTGTCGCCCACCACCGAAACGATGCCGGCATCCCAGGCCTGGTTGAGCAACTCGGGGCTCTTGCGCGTAACGAGCACGACGCGCTCGGGGTTGCGCAGCGGGCTCCGCAAACGCTCCAGGGATTCCGCATCCATTACAATCACGCCGTCCCGTGAGGGGTCGGGTGTGTCAACCTGTTTCACCTGCCAGTCGTGGAATGCCAGATCGTTCCGCAGAGCTTTCTGCAGCATCTCCGCATAAGAGCCGCAAGCGAGAGCGAGTTGGATCAGATCCGGCACGCCCTTCGTGATGCAATTCGAAGTCCA
>DASQHK010000642.1:0-7784 GCA_035632135.1 Bryobacterales bacterium | reverse complement strand
TTCCAGGCGGGCGACCCGGTGGTGGTCAGCGCCATGAAGCAGTGGGCCGATTACGCCCGGCAGGCGCGCGACGCGCTGCTCGCCCGCGACTATGCGAAGCTTGGCGAGCTGGTCAACGCGAACTTCGACCTGCGGGCCCAGATCTACCGCATCAGCGACGGAAACCTGGAGATGATCCGGACATCCCGCCGGCTGGGGGCGACGTCGAACTTCGCCGGCTCGGGCGGCGCGATCGTCGGCATCTATGAGGACGAGGCAATGTACCGGCGGCTCGCGGAAGAGTTCGGAAAAATCGGCGTCGGCATCGTGAAACCCCTCGTCGTGCCGCCGCCTCATAAAGAACCATGAGCGAGAAGACTTCGGTTTTTCACCCTCCGGCGCGGCTGCTGCTCGGGCCGGGGCCGAGCATGGTGGATTCTCGCGTCTACCAGGCGATGACCGCGCCGGTGATAGGCCACCTGGACCCGGCCTGCTTCACCCTGCTCGCGGACCTGCAGCGGATGCTCCGGTCCGTGTTCGCCACGGACTCGAGGTTTGTGCTCGCACTCTCGGGTACCGGATCGTCGGGGATGGAGGCGGCGATCGCCAACTTCGTGCGGCCGGATGAAGACATCGCGGTGTTCGTCAACGGCTACTTCGGCGAGCGGATCTGCGACATGGCACAGCGCTGGGGCGCCAGGCTGCACCGGATCGAGGCGCCGTGGGGCGAAGCGTTTGCAGCGCAGCGCGCGCGGGAAGCCCTCGGAACGCTCAAGCCAAAGCTGGTGGCCATCGTGCACGCAGAAACCTCGACCGGCGTGCGAAACCCGATCCGGGAGCTGGCCGAAGCCGCTCATGAGCGCGGCGCGCTGCTGCTGGCGGACGCGGTGACGGCGCTCGGGGCCATGCCGGTGGAGTTTGACGCGAACGGCATCGACATCTGCTATAGCTGCACGCAAAAAGGCGTCGGCGCGCCGCCGGGCCTCGCGCCGTTCGCGCTCTCCAAGCGTGCGGTGGAGGCGCTGCACGCGCGCCCGCGCAAGCCGGCGGCGTGGTATCTGGACCTGCGCCTGCTCGAAGAGTATTGGTTCGAGCCGCACAAGTATCACCACACCGTCCCGATCACCATGTTCTATGCCCTGCGCGAAGCCTTGCGGCTGATCGAGGAAGAAGGGCTCGCGGCGCGCTTCGAGCGGCACCGGCGAAACCACCTCGCGTTTGTGGCCGGCGTCGAGGCCATGGGCCTCAAGCTGCTCGTGAAGCCGGAGGACCGGCTGTGGCCGCTGAACACCGTCTGCGTGCCGCAGGGGATCGACGACGGGAAAGTCCGGAAGAGACTGCTCGAAGAGTTCAGCATCGAAATCGCGAGCGGCTTCGGGCCCCTGGCAGGGAAAATCTTCCGCATCGGGCTGATGGGCAGTTCCTCGACGGCGGAGAATGTGCGGACGATGCTGCACGCCCTGGAGCGCACGCTCGCGGCGGAGGAATATAAGGCCAGCACACCCGGCGCCGCCGTAGCGGCCGCAGACGCAGCGCTGAGCGCCGGCCAGGCTTGAATCTGGTATTCTGCCCGCATGGGCGAGCTGAGCCGAATTGGGGTCGCCATCGACTCTGAGCTGCTGGAAAAATTTGACAAGCTGATTGCGCGCCGCGGCTATGAGAATCGCTCGGAAGCCTTCCGGGACCTGGTCCGCGACGAGCTGGTCGAGGAAACCTGGAAGACGCCGGACTCTCCTGTGGTGGGCACGGTCACGCTGGTCTACGACCACCACGTCCGCCTGCTGAGCGAAAAGCTCACCGACCTGCAGCACGAAAACCACAAATCGATTCTCTCCACGCTGCACGTCCACCTGGACCATGACCACTGCCTGGAGGTGCTGGTGGTGCGCGGCAAGGCGGCGTCGGTGCAGAGAATCGCCGACACGCTGATCAGCACCAAGGGCGTGAAGCACGGCCGGCTGACGATCACGGCGGCGGGGGCGGAACTCTGAGAATGCAATTTTCCGGGGTCTCCCAGTGATCGTGGGTTCGGGCATCGACCTGGCCGACGTGCCCCGGATCCGGCGGTCGATCGAGCGGTATGGCGAGCGGTTTCTGAGCCGCGTGTTCACGCCCGCCGAGATCGCTTTCGTAGAGCGGAAGAAGAACCGCTTCGAGCGCTACGCCGCGCGGTTTGCGGCCAAGGAAGCGGCGATGAAGGCGATCGGCACGGGCTGGAAGAGGGGCGTGACGTGGAAAGACGTCGAGGTGACCAACCTCCCTTCCGGCAAGCCGACGCTGCATTTTTCCGGGAAAGCGGCGGAATTCGTCGCGCGGCTGGGCGTAAAATCGGTGGCGCTGTCGCTCTCGCACACTGAAGAGCTGGCGATCGCCGAAGTTATTCTGGAGAGCTGACCGCGGCTCGGGCGGCGGGCGCTTCCTCGCGCTCGGCGACCGGCTCCAGTTGCGCCCTCTCGAGCGCCCGCGACTGCTCCCCCGTGTACACCATGCGGTAGACCACCGTCACGTTCGAGAGCACCGCAATCACCCACAGCACCGGCGCCATGCGGTCGGTCAGCGCGCCGATGATCACCAGCACGATCCGCTCGGGCCGCTCCAGGAACCCCACCTTGCAGCTCGGGATGGTGTTTTCCGCGCGGGCGCGCGTGTAACTGATCATGACGGCGCCGGTCATCACGATGGCGGTCAGCACGATGTAGAAAAAGCGGTCGATGCGGGCGTAGTAAACCAGCAAGCCCATGAACAGCGCCAGGTCGGAGTAGCGATCGAGAACGGAATCGAAGAAGCCGCCGAAGCGCGTCACGCGGTTGCTGGCGCGGGCCACCGGACCATCCACCAGGTCGAAGACGCCCGCGCAGATCACCACCAGCCCGGCGGCGAGGAAGCGCCCCCGCGCAAATTCCCACGCGGCGACGATGTTGATGACCAGGCCCAGGAAGGTAAGCAGGTTGGGGTTGATGCGCGAAAGGGCCAGCGCCCGCACGATGCGGTTCAGCAGCCAGCCGCAGGCTACGCCGATCGCGCGGGTATAACTCATGGGTATGGCCCGCTCACTCCTCGTCGTGAATGGTCGTCAGGCGCAGGATCTCGAACTCCTTGGCGCCGGCCGGCGTGCGGATCTGAACCACGTCACCAACCTTCTTGCCGAGCACGCCGCGCCCGATCGGGGAGGTGGTCGAGATGGCGCCGTTGGCGGCGTCGGCCTCTTCCGACGTCACCAGCCGGTAAGAAATCTCACTTTCCGTTTTCAGATCATAGAGTACCACAGTCGATCCCAGGCCGGCGGAGTCGCGGGGGATCTTGGAGAAGTCGATCATGCTGAACTCGGCCAGGCGCTTCTGGAGCATGCCGAGGCGGGCGCGCACGATCTCCTGGCGCTCCTTGGCCGCTTTGTATTCGGCGTTTTCGCTGAGATCGCCGTATTCGCGCGCGATCTTGATCTCTCGCGGCAGCTCGTTGTGCAGCTCGTACTCGAGAGCCCGGATCTGCTCCTCCAGCTTCTGGAGAATCTTGGCCGCTGCCATACAAGCGCCATTATAGAACATCACTGCGGCACGGAAATTCCGGACCTGACGCCGCGCCCCGCGCCGGCCCGCCGGCTCCGGCTCCCGCGCCGCAATGCCCGCCGGGGTTTGCGATATTCTACGGGTGGAGGGGAGCCATGGCGTTTCAATTGATTGTTGCCGGATTTGCGGAAGGAGCCACGATTCCCAAGCGCCACACCTCCGAAGGCCAGGACCTTTCGCCGGCTTTGCGCTGGAGCGGCGTTCCCACCGGCGTCAAGAGCTTTGCGCTGATCCTGGACGACCCGGACGCGCCGGCCGGCACGTGGAATCACTGGCTGCTGTGGGATATTCCGGCGTCTGCCACGTCGCTCGGGGAAGCCGCGCGGGCCGGCGGCAAGAACGGCGGCGTGAGCGGCGTCAACGATTTCGGCCGGCCCGGCTACGGCGGCCCCTGTCCGCCGCCCGGCCACGGCCCGCACCGCTATTTCTTCAAGCTCTTTGCCCTGAATGTGTCTCCGCTCGGGCTGCGCGCCGGGGCCAAGCGCGCCGAACTCGACCGCGCGCTCAAAGGGCGCGTGCTGGCCGAGGCGCGCTACATGGGACGTTACGAGCGGAAATAGTTAAGTGCCTCCATGGGGATGCTCTTGGAGGAATTCCTTGATAGAACGCGGAGACACACACAGCTCTGCGACTTGAGTGAAGCGGTACAACTTTGGAGAAAACCATGAACTACAAGATTGTCCTTCCGATTCTCGCAATGTCGGTCGGTTGTGCGGCCGCGCAGGCGACGTGGGACAGCGCGAACGTTCCCCAGCCGCACCTGGCGGCCGCGCTCGCGCTCGCGGCTCAGGAAAACTCGTGGCGTCACCCGGGATTGGTCTCGTGCTACTGGGAAGAGGGAGTATCCGCGCAGGACGTCAACAAAGACCCCGGAGGCTATAAGATTTTCGACGACCTCTATTTCGTAGGCAGCGGGAAGATCAGCGTCTGGGCGATCGACACGAGCGACGGGATCATTTTGTTCGACTCGATGAACACCCCAGCTGAGGCCGAGAAGTACATCCTCCCCAATATGAAGGCTGTCGGGCTCGACCCGGCGCGGCTGAAGATCCTAATCATGTCGCACGGTCATGCCGACCATTTTGGCGGCGGTGGGTACTTGGTGGATAGGTATCGTATGCGGGCATACCTGTCGGAGGCCGACTGGGACCTCGCCGAAAAGACGGCGAGGGAGCCGGGCTACAAGCGGGGCATGCCTCCAAAGCGCGACATGGTGGTGAAGGATGGCGATACGATCACGCTCGGCGACGAGACCCTCAAGGTATACCTCACGCCGGGACACTCGCCGGCGTCGCTGACGACGCTCATTCCGGTGAAGGACAAAGGCCGGCCACGGCTCCTGGTCCACTTCGGTGGGGTCGAGAACCCGCTCATGTTGCCGGAAACCGGTCGAAGCTATGATGCCTTTGAGAAATCCTACGCGCGCCTGGGCCCGATCCTCGAAGCCGCCAAGGTCGACGGCTACATCGCCGCCCACACCAACTACGACGACTCGCCCTTCAAGATCGAGGTGATGAGGCACAATCCGCCCACTCTGCCTAATCCTTTCCTGGTGGGGACCGCTCGCGTCATGCTGTTCACCAAGATGAGCAGGGAGTGCAATTTGAACAACGCTGACCTCCATCGCGCCATGCCCAATTTGAAGGCCTATTAATCACGGGAGTCTCTCGCTGAGCAAACTGCTTTCCCTCTCGATGGCCGCCGCTGCGCGAACCCGGAAACCCTCACTTATACGCCTTCTGGCATGACGGACACGCACCAGCCTGAGCAGGTGAAGCTTCTGCTGGTGGCCGAATCCCATGTCGGTGTATCGGGCGAATATTTTGGCCGGAAGGGCCCTGGTTTCATTTACGAGCCGCGATACACATCTCGATGGTGGCGCGACCTATTGTTGCGGTTCGGCGACGCGCACCGGCCGGGAGCGCCGGTCCCTGGCGACGCAGGAATAGAGCGCCTGGACATTACTGGAATAGACATTACTGAATGGTGCTCTGGCCCTCGACGCCCAAGTCCGCGGGAACTACGTTCTTGTTGATGTGCCGGTCGAGGTTGATCACGTAGGTCTCTTTGGCGCCGATCAGGATGGGCGAATGGGTGGCGGCGATCACCCGGAATCCTCGCTGGTCCGCCAGCTCCATCATCATCTTCAGAATGCGCCGCTGGTTCGATTGCGACAGCGCCATCTCAGGCTCGTCGAGCAGCAGAACGGTCCCGTTGGGCAGGCGGGGAAAGTTCTGGCTGAACATGGACAGCATCACCTGGCCGTGGCTGGCCATCTGCAAAAACTCCAGCATTTCAGGATCATCTTTGAAGAAGTCGAGCTGGGTGCGGGGATTGTGCTGCTCAGCGTCGAATAAGAACACCTTGCCGATCTCGACCTTGCCGCGATCGAGTTTGTACACGTATCCGTCCACCTGGTCGCCGTGCAGCGCGCAGAAGATGGAGTGCAGGAGCGTCGATTTTCCGGAGCCGTTCTCGCCTTCCAGCATGACCAGAGGATGCGAGAGATCGACGATCATGGGCATGTGAAAGTTCAGGCCCGTGAAGACAGGGTGGGCCAGGATCTTGAGATACATAGAACCCAAGGATAGCAGAGGCGAAGAGGACGACCTCGAAGGCTGTTGAAAAAGGGTTCGCGGGTCCGCTTCCTCGCGGCCGCGTCTCTGTATTGAGAACACGTGAAGCCGATTCCGAGCCGCGCGCGCTGGCAAGCGGTATTTGGACTTTTTCAGCCGCCTGCTAGAAGGCGCCGAGCCAGAGGACCGGAAGACGGCCGCGCAGAGAGTTGGCGAGCTTCTCGTCGGCGGTGACGAGTGAGGCCTCCAGGGCGGCGGCGAGCGCAAGGTAGAGGCTATCGTAGACGGTGCGGCCGTGATCTCGCGCGAGGGCGGCCGCAGACTTGAGCAGGAGTCTGCTTGGGAAGCAGGGGAAGTTGCGATCGAGGACCTCCGCGATGGCTCTGTCCGCGGTCTGCCGGTCACAGCGGTTCAGGCGCTCGGCCTTCCAGAAAATGTTGGCAAACTCGGCGAAAAACAGATCGGGGACGAAAAACTGCACCTCGGCCTTCGTGTATAGCCGGAGCAAGCGGTCAGCCTCGTCGACCAGAGTTTCGTCGGGCGGGCTGAGGAACCACTTGGCAGCGACGCTCGCGTCGATGACGTAGCGGTTCAACGCCGGCGGTCCTCGCGCTGAAGCTGCTCGGCGGAAGGGCTGGGAGCGGTGCGCCGGGGCGCACGCTTGCGAATCTGACGGACGCGGCGGTAAAAGGCAGCGCGGCGTTCGAGTTCACGCCGGGTGGGGATCATCTGTTCCAGCAGCGAGATGGTCTCAGCCGAGATGGAGCGGCGGTTCGAGTGGGCCTGGGCGCGCAAGGCTTCGTAGAGGTCGTCGGGGACGCTCTCAACGTACAAGGTTGCCATAAGACTTTCCTAGCACATTCTAGCATCATCCTAGGCTCGAGCGCTGGAGGCGCTGACCCGCGCTTTCCACGCCCTCCCCGTCGCGTCCGCGGCGCGAATGGCGTCGGCGACCATGGCCGGCGTCACTTCGAACGGCTCGTTGTGGATCGTCTCGCCCTTGGCGGTGGCGCGGGTCGCAATCTGCGCCAGCACTTCGGCGGGCATTTCGGTGAGGCCGATGTCGGCGAGCGTCGTGGGCAGCCCAACCTCGGTCGAGAAGCCCAGAACTTCGTCAAGCAGGCTGCGCGGCTTGCCCTCGAGGACGAGCTGCACCAGCGTTCCGAAGGCCACTTTTTCCCCGTGAAAAAACGGATGCGTCGCGGCGGCGGCGGTAAGGCCGTTGTGCACCGCGTGGGCGGCAGCGAGGCCGGAGGATTCAAAGCCCAGGCCGGAGAGCAGCGTGTTCGCCTCGACCAGCCGCTCGAGCGCCGGGGTGACCACCTGCATCTCGAGCGCGCGCCGCGCGTCGGCGCCGTCGGCGAGCAGCGTGCGGTAGCACAGCTCGGCCAGCGACAGGGCGCTCTGGCTGGAGGCTCCGCCCCGCATGTTCGTGACGTTGCCGTCCACGCAGGTCTTGGCCTCGAACCAGGTGGCCAGGGCGTCCCCCATGCCGGCCACCAGCAGGCGCGGCGGGCTCTGGGCGATCACCTGGGTATCAACAAGCACAAGATCGGGATTCTTGCCGTAAATGCGGTACTCGAGAAAAACGCCTTCGTCGGTATAGACCACCGAGAGCGCGCTGCACGGGGCGTCGCTCGAGGCGACCGTCGGACAGTTGACC
>DASQHK010000641.1:0-7029 GCA_035632135.1 Bryobacterales bacterium | reverse complement strand
TGTTCGAGTTCCGCACGGACTAGCCTCCATGAAAGCGTTTGATGAATACGTGGAGATGGCGCGGCAGGCGCACGGCCACATGTGCGCCGGACAGATTCTGGGGCTGCGGCTGGCGCTGCACGGCCTGGCGCTGCTGGGCATCGACGACCCGGCTGGACGCGATCGCAAGCGGCTGGTCACGTTTGTCGAGATCGACCGTTGCGCCACCGACGCCGTCACGGTGGTGACCGGCTGCCGTATGGGCAAGCGCGCGCTGAAGTTCCGCGACTTCGGCAAGGTGGCGGCCACGTTTGTGGATCTGGCCGGCGGCCGCGCCGTGCGGGTGGTGGCCCGGGACAGCTCCAAGAAGCTGGCTCGCGAGCGGTACCCGGAAATCGCCGACAAGAACCAGCAGCAGATGAAGGCCTACCGCGAGCTGGCCGACGAGGATCTTTTCTCACACCAGTGGGTGCGCGTGCGCGTCGAGCCGGAGGACTTGCCGGGCTGGAAGGGCGAGAAGGCCGTCTGCGCGCAATGCGGCGAGACGGTCAACTTTCGCCGCGAGGTTGTGCGGGACGGCCGCACGCTGTGCCGAGCCTGCGCCGGCGAGAGCTACTACACGCCAGTGGAATGACGGCCCGTTGCTCCTCTACGCCATCACCGACCGCTCGCAACTCGGCGCGCCGCTTCTGGACCGCATCGCGCTGACGCTCACCGCGGGGGTGGATTTTCTCCAGATTCGCGAGAAGGATCTTCCTGCGCGCGAGCTGCTCGCGCTCGTGCAGGCTACGCTGGCGCTGCCGAACCCCGGCGGCGCGCGCATCCTGGTGAACGAGCGAGCCGACGTGGCGCTGGCAGCCGGGGCTCACGGCGTGCACCTGCCGGCTGATAGCGTTTCACCGGGGCGAATCCGGGGCATCGTGCCGGCCGGTTTTCTGATCGGCGTCTCGTGCCACTCGGCCGGCGAGGTGGACCGCGCCGAGCAGGAGGGCGCCGATTTTGCGGTGTTCGGACCCGTGTTCGACACGCCTTCCAAGCGCGCTTATGGGCCGCCGCTGGGGCCTGAGGCGCTCGAGCAGGCGGCCCGGGGCCGGCGCATTCCGGTGCTGGGGCTGGGGGGAATTACTCGTGAGAATTTCCGGCTGTGCCGCGGGGCGGGGATCGCGGCCATCTCCCTTTTTCAAAATGCCATCGATCCGGCCGCCGTGGTTCGCGCCCTACGCAGCGCCGGCGGGTGAAGGCCCCCCCACCGCAACCCGCCCGATGCGCATCGACTGGAAATAGCCGTAGCTGAGCGATCGCCACAGCCACTCCATGGGACCGAACTGGTAGCGGCGCAGCCACCACGCGCTCAAAGGAATCTGCGCGCCGTAGATGACCAGCGTGGGGATCAGGCCCATGGCCGGGCCCACTTTTCCATACAGTCCGAAACCGTAACTGTAGTAGAGCAGCGTGCACACCACCGACTGCAGCAGATAGTTGCTGAGCGCCATGCGGCCCACCGCGGCGAACGGCAGCAGCCGTTTCTGCCAAGCCGGCTTCTGGAACAGCAAGACGACTCCCGAGGCGTAGAAGCAGCTCAACGCCGGAACGCCGATCGTGTAAGCGATTCCCCAGCGCAAGAGGTTCGCCAGGTTTGGCTGCGGTGGCGGGTGCAATAGCACCCCGATCAGCCAGGCGCCGACGTTCCCCGCCAGACCCACCGCGAGAAATATCCAGAGCCACTTGCGGATCAAGGCGAGATGGGCCGGAACGTCCTGGAAAATGCCACGCCGCCAGACGTAAAGCCCCAGCAGGAAGACGCCCAGGACGGAGGCAAAGTAAAACGGAGCGGTGTACTGCCTCCGAACATCGCCGGCCCGCTCGACCATGATCTGGCCGATGCTGCCACGGCCATAGATGCGGACCGTCTGCTGGATCTGCTCAGGAGTCGGATTGCTGGGGGCCGGGATGTGAACGCCGAACCGGACCAGCACCATGAACACAAGGCCCAGGAGCATGAATACCGAAAGCAAGCCGAGCGCCCAAGCCATCACCGTCTTTTGCGAGCGCTTGCGAAACAGAAGCAAGGCGAAGCCCAGCAGGGCGTAGGTGACCAGAATGTCGCCCCACCAGATCAGAAAGGAGTGCACCAGCCCGATCACCAGCAGGATCGACATCCGCCGGGCATAGAACGAAACGAAGTTGGCGCCTTTCGCCTCGGCGCGGCTCATTTGCACCGCAAAACCCAGCCCGAACAGGAACGAAAACAGGGTGATGAACTTGCCCGAGATGAACACATCGATGAAGCTCTGCACGATGCGGTCGGCTGTGCCGGACCACATCAGCTCCGGAGAGCCGTACACGCGGGCCGGCGCGTTGAACCCGCGCATGTTGGCGGCAATGATGCCGAACAGCGCCACGCCGCGGAGCACGTCGATGACCTGGATGCGCTCGGGCGGAGCCACGGGCTGTAGCTGGTGTTCCGACATAGTTCCCCTATCTTAGGCCGGGCGCGCTCGCTGCGCCACCAGAAAATCGTCAAGGTTGTTAATTTTTCAGGGCTGTGCGGGAGAGCGCGCCGGCCGCTATTCGCGGCGGCCCAGCTCCTCGGGGAACAGGGCGAAACCGTCGGGCGAAGGGAACATCTGGCGGAGCAGCTCCAGGCGCTTGCGCAGGTAGCGGGTGGGCAACTGCCGCGGGCCGGTCTCCACGTCGATGTCGCAGCAGAGGCCGTGCAGGTACAGAGTGGCGGTGTCTTCGAAGGCCTGGCGGAAGTAATCGCGCTGGAGCTTGGTATCGCGCAGCAGGTTCGTCTGGCGGCGCAGCAGTTGCTGTTTCAGGCGCCAGCTCTTTTCTTCCACTTCGCCGTGGGCCTCGTTGGCCAGCTCTTCCCGCAGCAGCCGGCTGAAGCGCTCGCGCTGGGCGTCGGCGAGGCGGTAGGAAATCAGCGAGGCCAGGCCGTTGTAGAACGTGTAGTGATAGTCGGCCACGTCTTCGTCCTTGACCGCCAGGAAGAAGAACAACTCTTTGCCGAGATCGAGACTGGAGGCGGCGACCTGCCGGTTCTCCACCGGCTTCTCGAAGGTGACCAAGTCGCCACCCTTGCTGTTGTTGCGCTCCAGATAGGGCACCAGCACGAGGCGCAACTGCGGCATCACCTCGCTGAGCGACGGCGGCAGGGCCGCGATCGGCTCCTGCACGTATTGCTGCGTCTGGCTCTCCTCGAGCGGCAGGGCCAGAAAGTAAGCACAGAAGCTGTTCAGCGGAACCATCTCCCGCTGGAACTGCTCGGCGAAAGCCTCGACGGGCAGCCGCGTAGTCAAGGAAATCGAGCTGGACATGATCTGCTGCCATCGTAGCATAGGGGGTGGGAACGGCGAGGCCGTAATCCGTCCGTAAGCAAACCGCTCCCTTAGCGGGGCCGTGAAAAAAATTGCCGGTCGCGAATGCACGCGAATCAACGCGAATGAGAGGATAGATTCCATTGGCGTCCATTCGCGTGCATGCGCGGCCAACCTGTTTTCTTCACAAGCCCTTAACGCGCGCGGCTCGGAAACCAGCCGCGACCGTCCGCGCTCTTGGCGGGCAATCCGGAGGCTATACTGAAACTACATGAAGGTGCTCATCTCGGCCGGCGAAGATTCGGGTGATCGTTATGCCGCCGCGCTGGTGGAGGCCCTGCAGAAGCGCTGGGAGGGGGCGGAGTTCTTCGGCTGCGCCGGGCCGCGGCTGCGGGCGGCAGGCGTGCGGCCGGTGGTGAAAGCCGAAGGGCTGGCAGTGGTCGGGCTGGTCGAGGTGCTGGGCCATCTGCCGCGCATCTACGGCGAGTTTGAGAAGCTCACTGCGGCTGCGGAGCGCGAGCGGCCGGAGCTGGCGATTCTCACCGACTCGCCCGATTTTCACCTGCGCCTGGCCAAGCGGCTCGCCCGGCTGGACATTCCGGTGATCTACCTGGTTGCGCCGCAAGTGTGGGCGTGGCGGGGGTGGAGAATCCGGCTCATGCGGCGCGTGATCACGCGGCTGCTGTGCATTTTCCCGTTTGAGGAGCCGTTTTTCCGCGTGCGCGGCGTGCCGGCCACCTACATCGGCCATCCGCTGGCGGGCCAGATCCGGCCCAAGCTCGGGCGAAGCGAGTTTTTTCGGAAACACAGGCTCGCCGCGGAGCGTCCCCTAATTGCGGTGCTTCCCGGCAGCAGGCGCGGGGAGGCCACCCGGCACCTGCCTTTGCTGGTGGAAGCGGCCCGAGAATTAAACGCCCGGCGGGCCATGAGCTTTGTGCTGGCCGCCTCCGGGGCCACCGGCGAAGCATTTTTTACGAAACGAATCGGCGGCTCCGGGATCCAAGTCATCGAGGGCGAGACCTGCGACGTGCTGGCGCACGCCGACCTGGCCCTGGTGGCCAGCGGGACCGCGACGGTCGAAGCCGCCTTACTGGGCACGCCGATGGTGACCTTTTACCGGGTTCATCCGGCCACCTGGATTCTGGGAAAATGGTTGGTGGATGTGCCGTTCTTCAGCATGGTGAACCTGCTGGCCGAGCGAAAGATCGTTCCGGAGCTGATCCAGGCGGACTGCACCGCCCCGCGGCTGGCGGCTGAGGCGTGGGCGCTGCTGGAGAACCCGGAGCGGCTGGAGCACATGCGCAGCGAGTTACTGGCATTGCGGGGGAGACTGGCAGGCAGCGAGCAGGACGTCGCCGGCGAGCAGGGCGAGCTGGCCCCCGCCGGAGGCGATCTGGCAATGGCGCGCGCGGCCGACGCCGTGGAGGAAGTGTTGCGCATCACCCGGGGTTCCCCGGCGGGGGCTTTGGCGGCGGTCCCGCGCGAGCAGGCGGCAAGGAAGTGAGGAGTGTCGGAATGTTTCGCTGGTGGTTGGTGGCTGGCGGCTGTGCCCTGTTGGGCGTAGCGAACCTGGGTCCGGCGGCGGCGCAGGAACGCGAGCGGCGCGCGCGCATCGACGTCGAGCATTACCGCATCGACGCCGAGATTCGCCCGCGCACGCAGTCGATCTCGGCGCGGGTCGAGGTGCGCTTCGTGCCGCAGGAGGAAACCCCAAGCGCGGTCTTCGAGCTGAATAACGGCCTCAACGTCACTAAGGTAATCGGAGCGAAGCAAGAAGACATCAACGCCGTACGCTACCAGCAGGATTTCACGGTGCGGCTGAATTTCCCCTCGCCCTTGCCAAAGGGCCAGCCGGTGGTGGCGACTTTCCTTTACGACGGCCGGCTCACGGGCGTGGATAACTCGCCGGTCGAAGGCGTCAGCTTCGCCAATATCAGCAATGACCACGCCTTTCTGCTCTACCCGGCGCGCTGGTTTCCGGTGAGCGGCTACACCGCCGATCGCTTCACGGCCGAGATGAACATCACAGTGCCGGCCGGCATGGAGGTGATCGCCAGCGGCCTCAGCACGAACAGCCCCGGCGCCGGCGGCGCGACGGTCTACAGCTTCAAGTACGACCATCCTTCTTTCCCCGGGAGCATCGCGGTCGTTTCCACCAAGGCGGAGCGGGTGGCCAGCGAAGGCATTACTACGACATTCTATTTCCGCGGCGATCAAAGGGCCATGGCCGCCTCCTACGGCGAGGCCGCCGGCAAGATCGTCAAGTATTACAGCGGCCTGTTCGATCTGCCGCCGGAGGCCAATCTGACGGTGGTCGAAACGGATGAAAACGCGCCCAACGGTTACGCCGCGCCGGGAATTCTGTTCTTGAGCCCGCGGGGCATCGGCAAGAGGCTGAACCCGCGCCTGCTCTCGCTCGAGATCGCTCACCAGTGGTGGGGCATGCTGGTCTCGCCCACCTCGCGCCGCCACCTGTGGCTGGAAAACGGCTTCGCCGACTACGCCCGGCTGCTGTACCTGGAGAACACGGCCGGCCCGGCCGTATTCGAAACGGAGATGAAAGACACTGGCGTCGAGGCGCTCACGCACGATGACGTCCCGGTGATTCAAGCCGATACGCTGCCCGACTACTCTCCGGAATTGCAGGCCATCACCTCGGCCAAGGGCGCCATGGTGCTGCACATGCTGCGCTACGTGATCGGCGACGATGCCTTCTTCAAGGCCGTAAAACAATTCGCCCAGAACTACGCCTGGAAATCGGCCACCACCGCCGATTTTGAAAAAATCGCCTCGGCCGCCAGCGGCAAGAGCCTCCAGTTTTTCTTCGTCGAATGGATCGAATCGAGCGGCGCCTCGGAGTTCAAGCTGGAGTACACCATCTTCCGGCTGGGGAATGGCAAGGGCTTCCGGGTGGTGGGCAAGGTGAGCCAGGACAAAGACACCTTCCGGATGCCGTTGGAGCTGCTGATTGAGACGGAAGGGGAGCCGGAGAAAAAAATGATCGAAGTGGCCGGCACCGCTTCCGATTTCTCGGTGGACACGTTCGGCAAGCCGAAGAAGGTGATCCTCGACCCCGATCACAAGGTGCTGCGGCTGGATAACGCCATGCGGGTCGCGGTGGCCATCAAGAAAGGCGAGCAGCAGGTCGAGCTGGGCTATTACAACGAGGCGCTGCAGGAATACCAGAAGGCCCTGGATGTGAACCGCAACAGCTCCCTCGCCCATTACCGCATCGCCGAGGTCTTCTTCCTGCAGGGCAATTTCCAATCAGCGGCCAACGAATTCCGCGAGTCTATCAACGGAGACCAGGAGCCCAAGTGGACCGAGGTGTGGTCGCACATCAACCTGGGCAAGATCTTCGACATCACCGACCAGCGCGACCGCGCGGTCAACGAATACCAGCAGGCCATCCGCACCAAGGACAACACGCAGGGAGCGCTGGACGAAGCCAACAAGTACCTGCAATCGCCTTACAAACGGCCGCGGCCGAGCGAGGAAGCGTAGCCCTTCGCGGCTGACGCCTCTGCGAAGCCGCCCGGCCCCCGCCGGCAGCGGTCCGGCCGGCGACCCTCCCTTGTAGAACTACTTCACCGGAGCCTTTTCGTGACAAATCACCGCCTCCGGCGGCAGAATTGTTGATTCCAGACAGGACGGATTCGAAAGGGAGGACCAGAACGAACATGATGACCAACGGCAAGATCGCGCTCGTGACCGGCGCCGGCAGCGG
>DASQHK010000640.1:0-6942 GCA_035632135.1 Bryobacterales bacterium | reverse complement strand
GTGGATTTGCCGCAGCCGGAAGGCCCGGCAATCGAGATGTACTCGCCCTTGCGGATCTCCATCTGGATGCCCGCCAGGGCGTGCGTCTCGACTTCGTCGGTGATGAAAACTTTGGTGACACCTTCCAGGCGGATCAGCGGCAGGTCAGAATTGCTCATCGTTTCTCCCATCCCTATCTCGAAAAGACCCGCGGCTTGGCGCATCTTTGCGCCCTTGGCGTGAGACGGAACCTCTCGCGTTTCTTGCCGCGGCTTGGCGCCTCTTTGCGCTCTTGGCGTGAGATGCCTTCGCCCACGAGCTTGTGAGCGCCACCCTAGTTGAACCGAATGCGATTCTGCCCGTCATAGGCGGACATGTCGGACAGGATCACCCGGTCGCCCACCCTGAGGCCCTCCAGAATCTCGATGGCGGTCACCGAAGCGCGGCCCAGTTTCACCTGCACGCGAATGGCGCCATTGCCGTCCGGGTCGATCTTGAACAGCGTGACCGTGCTGCCCTCCTGGCCAAACACCGGCCGGCCCATGTACAGCACGTCGGGGATGCGCTCCAGATCGATGGTACCGTCCACGCTCAGATCGGGCCGCGCGCCCGGCGGCAGCGCGCCGGTCAGCTTCACGTCCACCGCCACCGTGCCGTTCACCGGCGCCGGATCAATCCGCATCACCTTGCCGGGGATGATGCCGTTGCGCGTGTCAACGGAGGCTTCCAGGCCGAACTGGATGTCCTTCGCCTGAGTCTCAGCAATCTGCAGCTCGGCTTTGAGCTTCCGCGTGTCGGCCACCTTGGCCAGGATCGCCCCGGCTATCACCTTCTGGCCTTCCTCAAGCGTGGTCACGTTGGTGGCTGTAGTGGCGCCGCCGGTCGGCGTCCCGGCGCCCAATTGCAGCAGGACGCCGTCGGTCCCCGCCCGGACCTTCAGCTCCTCCACGTGGCTCTTCTGCAGTTCGTAGGCGGCCTTCTTCTGGTCCACCAGAACCTTCTGTGCCGCCAGTTGCGCCTTGACCGAATCGGCGTTGATGTCCAGCCGCTGCTTCTCGATCTTCTGCTGGCTGGACAGGTTCGCGGCGGTCACCTGCGAGAGTTGCACCTGCAGCGCCGGCTTCAGGCCCAGCTTGCCCAGCTCCGTGTCCGCCTCGGCCTGCAGCCGCGCCTCGTGGTAATCCGACTGCGCTTTGGTGACCACGGCTTCCTGCGTCAGCCGCTGGCTCTCGAGCGTAACCTGCAGATTGTCGTAGTTGGCCTGGGCCGCTTTCCAATCGTATTCCGCCGCCACCATCTGGTTCTGCAAGTCGGGGTTGGTCAGCTCCAGAATGACTGTGTCGGCCTTGACCTGCTGGCCCGGCTGGACGTAGATGCGCTCCACGCGGCCATCCGCAGTCGCCGGGATCCACAACACATCCTCCGGCACCAGCTTCCCCAAGCCGCGCACATTCCGGATCATCGGCCCGCGCTTCACCGTGTCCGGCCAAAGCGTGCTGAACTCGACGCTCTGGGCGGCAGGCTGCATGCGCCGCAAGCCCAGCGTGATCAGCGGCACGGCTATCGCCACGATCGCCAGCAGGATGATCCGGCGGATCAGGCGAGTCCGGGCAGCTCCTTTGCGCGGGATATCCATGGAAACCTCTCCCTCAAGTGGGCAACCGGGTTGCCATCCTTCTAGTATGACCCAGATATTTGACGAATCAACGCAAAAAACGTTTGGGAAACAGGGCTTTGGCCTGGGAAGTGTCCGCTTCCGGGACGCCCCTGTGCGAAATCGTCAATCCACCTTTGTTAACGTTCCTCCCCGCCTGGCGTCTTATCTGGCAGGAAGGCCCGGTATGGGATTCTTGTTATGGAGACGGCCTTTGCACTCGACCTGGGGATGGGGCGCTGGCGGCCGGTGACCACGGCGCCGGTGGGGGAAATCACAGATCGCCTGCTGGTGGCGGCCGCGCGCGGGGGCGACCGGGCGGCCTTTGGGCGGCTTTACAGCCTGTATGCCCCGATGGTCCACGGCATTCTGCTGGCGCGCGCCCCGCGCAGCGAGGTGGACGATCTGGTGCAGGACGTTTTCCTGCTGGCGCTGCGCCGCCTCCCCGGGCTGCGCGACCCCGCCGCTTTCGGTCCCTGGCTGGCGATGATCGCCCGCAATCGCGCCAACGACTACCACCGCCGCGCGCGCGACTCGGACGAGTTGCCGGCCGATCTCGCTCGCCACGATCCACCGGCAGCGGAAGCCCTGGAGGTCCTCGAGGCCGTTCGGTCGCTGCCGGAAGCCTACCGGGAGGCGCTGATTTTGCGTCTGGTCGAGGGCATGACCGGCCCGGAAATCGCCGCGCGCACCGGCCTCAAGCCTGCTTCCGTGCGCGTGAACCTCCATCGCGGCATGAAGCAGCTTCGCGAGAAGCTGGAAAGGAGGGGAGCTGATGCGTGACGATTACCTGTGGGATGGCTCGGGTGAGCCCGATCCCGAAGTCGAGCGCCTGGAATTCGTTCTCGGCAAGCTGCGCCTCCACCGGCCGGCGCCGGAGTGGCCGCGCCGTGTTGCACAGTTTCCACTTCCCTGGCTTGGCGCCGGCATCCCGCTGCGCGCCGCCGTGGCCGCCATGCTCCTGCTCGCCGCCGGCGTCTGGGTCTCCACGCGCGGGCCGCGTCCGATCCCGGAAAGCGTCCCGCCCGGCTCCGCCTGGGACATCACGAGCCTCGAAGGACGGCCGATGGGCCGGCTCCGGGTTGGCGAGTCCCTTGAAACAGACGCCGCTTCGCGGGCGAAGATGAACGTCGGCGCGATCGGCGAGATGGAAATTGAGCCCAACACGCTCGTTCGGTTGCTCGCAGCTCGTCCCAAGGAGAACCGGGTCGCGCTCGACCGAGGCTCCATCGCGGTGCAGATCTGGGCGCCGCCGCGGCTGTTTTTTGTCAACACGCCCTCGGCCGTCGCGGTGGACCTCGGCTGTGCTTACACGCTCGAAGTGGATGCCGCCGGCGGCAGCCTGCTGCGCACGACCATGGGGTGGGTCGGCTTCGAGTGGAACGGCCGGGAGTCCTTCGTCCCGGCGGGCGCTGCTTGCGCCACGCAGCCCGGCCTGGGGCCGGGCACGCCGTATTTCGAGGATTCCTCCGAAGCCTTCCGCGCCGTGCTGGCAAGGTTCGATTTCAGCGGCGAAACCGGGCGCGCGGCGGCGCTGAGCGCGGTCCTCACTCAAGCCCGCCCCCGCGATGCTCTCACGCTGTGGCACATCCTCTCGCGCGTCCCCGACGCGGAGCGCGGCCGCGTTTACGATCGCCTCGCCGAGCTGGTTCCGGCCCCCGCCGGCGTAACCCGCCAGGGCGTCCAGGGGCTTAACAGGCACATGCTAGACTTATGGTGGGATGCTCTGGGTCTGGGCGAAGCAAGCTGGTGGCGCCGCTGGAAGGGCCCTTACCCGGGAAAATAGGACCCCAAGGCCGTGCCACTTGGCAAAGGCATCGCCGCGCATACTTTTTTGCACGAACAAAGCCAATTTTCATAATAGAATCAATAGCTTGCAATTTTGGCTTCGTCGATGGGAGGCTTCGTCCGGCCCTCGCACGCGCTCTGGAGGCCCAATTACTCGCCGTGTTAGCTTGGTAAGGCCATGATCGCCGTCCGTAACATCGAGAAGTTCTACCAGCAGGGGGTCACCAAAACCTTTGTGCTCCGTCGCATCAATATCGGCGTGAAGGAAGGCGAGTTTATCTCCATCATGGGGCCTTCCGGGGCGGGCAAATCGACGCTGCTGCACTTGCTCGGCATGCACGACACGGCCTGGAGCGGCGAGTATTACTTCATGGAGCAGCCCATCCACAAGCTCGGCAACAAAGAGCGCTCCGAGCTGTACAAGAAGTACATCGGCTTTGTCTTTCAGAGCTATCACCTGCTCGACAATCTCACCGTATACGAGAATCTCGACGTTCCGCTGTCCTACCGCGACGTCCGCAAGTCGGAGCGCGAGGCCATCGTGTGCGACGTGCTCGACCGCTTTCAAATTGTCGGCAAGAAGGACCTCTACCCCAACCAGCTTTCCGGCGGCCAGCAGCAGCTCGTGGCCGTGGCGCGCGCCGTCATCGCCAACCCCAAAGTGATCCTGGCCGATGAGCCGACCGGCAACCTCCACTCCAGCCAGGGCCGCGAGATCATGGAGATGTTCAAGAAGCTGAACCAGGAAGGCGCCACCATCATTCAGGTGACTCACTCCGAGACCAACGCGTCTTACGGCAGCCGGGTCATCAAGCTGCAAGACGGCTGGATCGTCAACGAGTGAAACGCGGCGTCGGGCCGGCGTGGCCTGCAAAGCCCCACGGCGCTCGGGGCGCGCAACCGCGACGTTCTGTGGTGCTGCGGGAGTCGTTGCGGCTGGTGCTGAGCCGGGCGGCAGCCCGGCCGACCCGTCCACGCTCGCGCTGGCGACGTTGCTGCTACAGGCAGTGGCGGCGCTGGCTGCGTGCCTGCCGGCGCGGTGAGCGTCGCAACTGGACCCCGTGGTTGCGCTGCGCTACAAGTGACTTGCCCTCAAAAGTTCCACGCGAATGAACGCGAATCCACGCGAATGAGGGCATCGGCGTCGCGCAGCGTCGTGCACGCAGCTTGGCTTAGCGGGAGCGGCCGGCCCTGCTCGGCCTACATGTAGCCGGCCTTGGTGGCCACGATCTCGCCCAGCGCCATTTCCTGCACCACGGAGCGGTAGCCGGAAAGCAGCACGGAAGCATCGGAGCCGCAAACCAGGAAGCGCATGCCGCGCTCGGCGGCTTTCTTGAGCGCCTTGGAGCTGCCCATGTGAATGCCGGGGGCGATGCCGGCCTTGTCGCAGGCGGCCACCACCCGATCGATGGCTTTCCAGAAAGCCGGGTCGTCGAACTGGCCGGGGATGCCCATGGAAATGGAAAGGTCGAAGGGCCCGATCATCAGGGCGTCGGCGCCGGGCGTGGCGGCGATGTCGAACACCGCGTCCAGGCACTCCTGGCTTTCCACCTGCAACACCACCATCGTTTCGCGGTTCGCGGAGTCCATTTCCGCCCGCGCGCCGGCGTACTGGTAATCATTGATAATGCCGCGCAGGCCGTAGCCCCGGCTGCCTTCCGGCGTGAACTTCATGGCATCCACCACGGCCCGCGCCTGCTCCACTGAGCCGATGCGCGGCGCGATGATCCCCATGGCGCCCACGTCCAGCAGGCGGGCGATCAGGAAATACTCCGCCTGGGTCACCCGCGTGAGCGGGATCACGCCGGCCCCTCTGCCTACCCGCACCAGCGTCTGGATGTCGCGACAGCTGGGGACGGAGTGCTCGGTGTCGATGAAAAAGAAATCCAGGCCGGCGGCCTTGCAGATGGTCACGATTTCGGGCGACGTATGGTCGGTGATGCAGGTGCCGAGCGCGCACCCGCCCGCCTTCAGTTTGTGCTTGATGGTGTTGGTTTGCATGATAGCAGCTTCAACCCAGCCGCGCGGGCACACCCCACGTTGCTGTGCCGCAAACATAACGTTGTACCACAGGGGACCGCGCCAGGCTACTCGCCGGCGGCACTGCTGCGTTTGGCTTTGAACGCTGTTGCCGCCGCCGCGGTCGACGACCTCGCTCTGTTCGGCGGCCGCCTGCCCAGAGGAAGCGGCAGCTTCCGTGGCCGCCCGCGCCGGGGGCCGGCCAGAGACTCGAGAGCAATCAGGCAGCGGTCTACGCGCTCCAGCTCGAGACGAAGAGTTCGAATCATCTCTGCGACGTTCACGAAATGATTTTAGACCCGATTTTGAGGCGCGCACAAGACCGATCTGGCGCTTTGGGAGGGAGATTTGCCCAAAAATCCGATCCTGTATCGCAAAGCGATGGGTTTTACAATACAATCAACCCCTTATCCACATATTTTCCTCAGTTTTTCCTTGACTCGGAGGCCGGGCGGTTATAGAGTTTGTTTCTTGGAAGGATGGCCATGCGCGTAAGCACCAACCCAAGGACCGGTCCCGATCGCAGGAATGCCATGACCTCGCTGCCAGCCAAGCTGGAAACCGCTTCCGGCGTAACGGCCCCCGCCAAACCCCCGCGTGTTCTGGTGGTGGACGACGAAGAACTGGTCCAACGGCTGCTGAAGGCCATTCTCTCGCGCCATCACTATGATGTAGTGCTGGCCTCGAACGGCGACGAGGCTCTCGACCGCGCGGTGGACCATGCGCCGGACCTTGTGATTCTCGATCTCACCCTGCCGGGAATGAGCGGCCTGGAGGTGTGCCGGGAACTGCGCTCGTGGCTGGCCGCGCCGATCCTCGTCCTGTCGGGGCGCGGCGAGGAGGCGGTCAAGATCAAAGCCCTGGATCAGGGCGCCGACGACTACCTCACCAAGCCTTTTGCGACCGGAGAACTGCTGGCGCGCTTGCGCGCCCTGCTCCGCCGGGCTTCCACGCTCGCCGCACCCATGCCGGTTCTCAAGAGCGGCGACTTGACGATCGATGTGGCGCGGCGCCGCGTGTTCCAGGGCCAGAGGGAGATCCGGCTGACTCGCACGGAATTCGATATTCTGGCCTATTTGGCCCGCAACGGCGGCTGCGTCGTCACCTCCAAGATGGTGATGGAACAAGTCTGGGGCCCCAGGTATACGGACGACACCCAGACGTTGCGCGTCCACGTGGGTCATTTGCGAAAGAAGATCGAGCCGGATCCCCCGGCGCCGCGTTATATCCTGACGGAGCCGGGCGTCGGGTACCGCTTCTCCGCTCCCTGAAGCGTTTTCGTTTTCCAAACGTAAGTCACAGCTTCTTCACAGAAATTTTATGACGCTTCGATTTGTTTTTACGGCATCTTTACGCACCCTTCTGCTACGCTCCCCTGTGTGATTGCTTTTCCGGGAGAACGCCAAGGAACACCTAATGAATCTACCTAGATTGCTGCAAGACCTCCACGCCGAAAAGCGATGGTTGGAAACGATGATTGCGGCCCTCGAGATCGCCTCGCG
>DASQHK010000639.1:0-1500 GCA_035632135.1 Bryobacterales bacterium | reverse complement strand
GAAGAATGCCGCTATTACCTGATCCTGGCCCACGACCTCGGCTATGGCGATACCGCCCAGCTCATGGCGCTTCTCGAGCAGGTCAGCAAGCTCCTGAACGCCTACGCCGCCGCCATTCTCTCTTCCGTCTCCTGACTCCTGACTCCTGACTCCTGTCTCCCATATCCCAAAGGGATATCAAGGGCGAAGCCCTTGAGTTGCCTTGCCCTTCCTGCTTGTGTAACGTGTGAAGGTGGTTTCGACCAACGCCGCCGCGGCCCGCGCCGAATTGCATCGCCTCGTCAAAATACAGGCGCTCACTTGCGCTCATGCGGCGCGCCTCGCCGAAGAGGCTGCGCGATCATGCCTGGCCTCTACCGACGAGTTGGACGACGCGGCTCTGCTGCTGTGCGAGCTGGCCACGCTGCCGGACGCCGCTCTCGCCCGCCACGGGGTCGACGGCATTTTCCGCCAGGCCATCGAAGGCATGGCCGACGCTTTCGAGCCGCGGCTCTGCGATCGCTACATCGAGTTCTTTGCCCGCGTCGTCGAATGCTGCCGGCGGCTCCCGGCGGCGGCGTGGCTCGACCAGCGGCTGCGCGAGTCCGGCCTGCACAACGAGCAGGATCTGATCCGCCGGGCGCTCGGGCTGCGGCGCATCCGGCCATCCAACCGCGGCGTGAAGAAGATCCTGGTGCTTTCGCGTGTAACGCTGGGGGCCGACGTGGCGATCACCAGCGTCGTATTGCGAAAGGTGATGCTGGCGTTTCCCGAAGCGCCCGTGATCCTGCTGGGCAGCCAGAAAGCGGCGCAACTGTTTGCCGGCGAAAGGCGCGTCGAAACGCGGCGAGTCGAGTATCCGCGCGGTGGCGGGCTGCTCGATCGCCTCGCGGCGTGGCCGGCAGTCGTGGACGCGGCGCGCCAGGAATTGCAAGGGTTGCGCGCCGGCGAGTACCTCGTCGTCGATCCCGATTCGCGCCTCACCCAGCTCGGGATGCTGCCGGTGGTGGCCGATGAATCCGCCTATTTGTTTTTCGAGAGTCGCTCGTTTGCACGGCCGGGCCTCGAGTCGCTCGCGGAGCTGACTGCGGCATGGCTCGCAGAGACGCTCGGGCCGGATACGACGCCCTTGCGGCCGTGGGTGAGCCTCCCGCCGGAGGCTGCCGAGTTCGCGCAGCGGCTGCGGGCGCAGGCGGGCGCCCAGTGCGTCGCCGTCAACCTCGGCGTGGGCGACAATCCAGGCAAGCGGATCGCGGACCCTTTTGAAGAGCGCCTCCTCGCCGAATTGCTCCGCCGCGGCTGGCGGATTTTTCTCGACCAGGGCGAGGGCGACGAAGAAATGTCTCGCGCCGGGCGGCTGCTCGCGCGGCTGCGGGAAGCGGGACGCCGCGTGGCGAAGATCGAAGAAGGCGGCGCTCTGCCCACTGCTGATGCCGAGGTCGTGGCGTGGCGCGGCAGCCTCGCGGGTTTCGGCGCTCTGATCGGCGCGAGCGATCTTTACATCGGCTATGATTCCGCCTG
>DASQHK010000638.1:0-24783 GCA_035632135.1 Bryobacterales bacterium | reverse complement strand
GTGGCGCAGGTGCAACTGGATGATTTCGGCCAGGGTGGAACACTTTGCCGCGGCGTGCCGGTGCGGCGGATCGCCGGGGCCGCCGGCGAGACGATCACCGTGGCCACGATCTACGACCTGCTGATGGCGCAGTACGGCGTGCCGCGAGGGCTGGAGGGCGATTACCCGGCCGATTATAACGACGAGAACGCGCCGTATACGCCGGCGTGGAGCGAGAAATACACGGGCCTGAGCCGTGATGTGCTGCTCCGCTTCGCGCGCGAGTGGGGCGCCACCGCTGAGCTGACCAAGGGCAAGTGCCTCATCATCATCGGAGCGGGCGTGAACCACTGGTATCACTCCAACCTGATGTATCGCGCCGGGATTCACGCGCTGCTGTTCTGCGGCTGCGTGGGAGTGAATGGCGGAGGGCTGGCGCACTACGTGGGCCAGGAGAAGCTGGCGCCGATGGAGTCCTGGTCCTCGATCGCTTTTGCCCGCGACTGGCTCCCGGCGGCGCGGCTGCAAAACGCCCCCAGCTGGCACTACGTCCACTGTGACCAGTGGCGATACGAAAAGGACTTCACCGATTACCATACCGTGCCGCAAGCGCCGGGCCGCTTCACGCACGGCCACACCATCGACTTGCAGGCGCGCGCCGTGCGGAGCGGCTGGCTGCCCTTCTATCCGCAGTTCAACCGCAACCCGCTCGAGCTGGTGAAGGAGGCCGAACGCGCGGGCGCCCGCACGCAGGAGGAGATCCTCGCCTACGCCGTCGAGCAGCTCAAGAGCGGCAAACTGCAGTTCGCGGTCGACGATCCCGACGCGCCCGAAAACTGGCCGCGCGTATGGTTCATCTGGCGCGGCAACGCCCTGATGGCGAGCGCCAAGGGCCACGAGTATTTTCTCAAGCACTACCTCGGCACGCATACCAACGCGATCGCCGAAGACATGGCGCGCGAGTCGGTCGAAGACGTGGCGTGGCGCGAGCCGGCCCCGACCGGCAAGATGGATCTCGTGGTGGACCTGAACTTTCGCATGGACACCTCGGCCCTCTACTCCGATATCGTGCTGCCCGCGGCGACCTGGTACGAGAAGGCCGATCTGAACTCCACCGATCTGCACAGCTTCATCCATCCGCTCTCGGCCGCCGTGCCGCCCTGCTGGGAGTCGAAGAGCGACTGGCAGATCTTCCAGGCGCTGGCGAAGAAGTTCAGCGAGCTGGCCGAGCGCCACTTTCCCGATCCGGTCTGGGACCTGGTGGCCACGCCGCTCGCGCACGACACCCCGGCCGAGATCGCGCAGCCCGAGATCCAGGACTGGCGGCAAGGCGAGGTGGAGGCCATTCCTGGCAAGACCATGCCCGCTTTGAAGCTGGTGGCGCGGGATTACAAGAACCTCTACAACCAGTTCATCTCGTTCGGCCCGCAGGCTCGCGCGAACGGCCTCGCCGCTCACGGCACGCGCTATCCGATCGAGGATTTCTACGACGAGGCCGTGGCCGCCGGGCCTTCCGTGAGCTGGGGCGGCAACCGCTACCCGTCTCTCGCCGAAGACGAGCAGGCCTGCAACCTGATCCTGCGCTTCGCCTCGGTGAGCAACGGGGAGCTGGCCTACCGCTCTTACCAGGACATGCAAGAGAAAGTGGGCCTGCCGCTGGTGCATCTGGCGGAGCGCAACCGCGGCGCGCGGCTGAGCTACAAAGACCTGCAGGCCCAGCCCCACCGCCTGCTGAACAGCCCGATGTGGAGCGGCTTGACCGAGAACGGCCGCGCTTACTCGCCGTTCACCTATAACGTCGAGTGCCACGTGCCCTGGCGCACGCTGACTGGGCGGCAGCACTTCTACCTCGATCACCCGCTGTATCTCGAATTCGGCGAGCATCTGCCGACCTACAAGCCAAAGCCGCTGCCCACCCAGTACGCCGATCTGCGGTTCACGCAAGAGGCCGGCCCGTCGGCGATGCTGAACTACCTCACGCCGCACGGCAAGTGGCACATCCACTCCACCTACGGCGACAACCAGCGCATGACCACGCTCTCGCGCGGCGTCGAGCCGCTGTGGATCAACGATCACGACGCCGCTGCGCTATCCATTGCCGACAACGACTGGGTCGAGGTCTACAACGATCACGGCGTGGTGGTAACGCGCGCGGCGGTGAGCGCCCGCATCCCGCGCGGCATCTGCATCCAGTATCATGCGCCGGAACGCACCTATTCGGTGCCCACCTCGCCTCTGCGGGGCTGGCGGCGCGCCGGCGGCCACAACAGCCTGACGCGCACGCGCCTGAAGCCCAACCTGATGGCCGGCGGCTACGGCCAGTTCACTTTCCACTTCAACTATTGGGGCCCCGTCGGCTCCAACCGCGACACTCACGTGCTGGTGCGCAAGCTGCCGGAGCTGCGCTGGTGAGGGAAGGAGCCTGACGATGAACGTCCGCTCACAAATCGCGATGGTGTTTCACCTGGATAAGTGCATCGGGTGCCACACGTGCAGCATCGCCTGCAAGAACATCTGGACCGACCGCCAGGGCGCCGAGTACATGTGGTGGAACAACGTGGAAACCAAGCCCGGCACCGGCTTTCCCACCGAGTGGGAGGACGAGGACAAATACCACGGCGGCTGGGAGCTGGTGAACGGCAAGCTGCGGCTCAAGTCCACGAGCAAGGCCAAAACCATCTTCAACATCTTCCACCACCCCAACATGCCCACCATGGACGACTACTACGAGCCATGGACCTACGATTACCAGCACCTGTTCAACGCGCCGGAAGGCCCCGATCAGCCCACCGCCCGGCCGATCTCGATGGTCACCGGCGAGCTGGTCCAGATCAAGGCGGGACCCAACTGGGATGACGACCTGGGCGGCTCGCCCGTCTACGCGGCGCACGACCCGAACCTGGAGGGCCTGACGCCGGACCAGAAGCAGCAGCTCTTCGCCGTCGAGCGGCTGGTGTTCTTCTACTTTCCGCGCATTTGCAACCACTGCCTGAACCCGTCGTGCGTGGCGTCCTGTCCGTCGGGCGCGCTCTATAAGCGCGGCGAGGATGGCATCGTGCTGGTGGACCAGACGCGCTGCCGCGGCTGGCGCGCGTGCGTGGCGGCCTGCCCGTACAAGAAGATGTTCTACAACTGGAGCACGGGCAAGTCGGAGAAGTGCATCTTGTGCTTCCCGCGCCTGGAAACCGGCCAAGCCCCGGCGTGCTTCCATTCCTGCGTGGGGCGCATCCGCTACCTGGGCGTGCTGCTCTATGACGCCTCCCGGATCGAAGAGGTCGCGACGCTCCCCAATTCCGAGCTGGTGGAGGCGCACCGCTCGCTGATTCTTGATCCCAACGACCCGCAGGTGATCGCCGCGGCGCGGCAAAACGGCGTGCACGACTCGGTGATCGAGTCGGCGCAGCGCTCGCCCGTCTACCGGTTCGTGAAGATCTGGAAGCTGGCCCTCCCGCCCCACATCGAGTACCGCACGCTGCCGATGCTGTTCTACGTGCCGCCGATGTCGCCCGTGATCTCCAGCCGCGAAAACGGCACGATCCATCACGCTTCCGACGAGCTGTTCCACGACATCGAGCAGGCGCGGGTGCCGATGAAGTTCCTGGCCAACCTGTTCGGCGCGGGCCAGGAGGCGCCGGTGCGCTACGCGCTGCGAAAGCTCAAGGCCGTCCGCTGGTATCGGCGGGCGCTGACCGTCGGCGATGTGCCGCTGGAGCGGGCGATGCGCATGCTCAAGGAATCCGGCTGCTCGCCGGAAGAGGCCGACGAGATCTACCGCCTCACCGCCTTGTGCACGTTCGACGAGCGTTTTGTCATCCCGCCCATGCACCGCGAGGAGGCCATCCAGATGATGGAAGATCCGCTCGAGCACAAGCAGGGCGTGGGCTTCGGCTTCACCGACCGGCCGCAAAGGGGGCTGTGATGGATACGCCGCGTCTCTACGATCAACTGGCCGGCCTTCTGGTCTATCCCGAAAACGGCTACGCAGTTCGTGTGGCCGCTTGCCGCGCGTCGCTGGCGGATGCCGCGCCGCCGGCAGCGGCGGCGCTCGATGAACTCGCCCTCTGGGCGCAGGCGCATACCACCGAGCAGGCCCAGGAGCAGTTCGTGCAAACCTTCGACCTGAATCCGGTCTGTTCCCTGGAGGTCGGCTGGCAACTGTTCGGTGAGAACTACGATCGCGGCGACTTCCTGGTTCGCATGCGCGGGCGCCTGCGCGAGCACGGTATTCGGGAGTCGGCGGAGTTGCCGGACCACCTGAGCCATGTGCTGCCGCTGCTGGGCCGTCTGGAGCCCGCCGCTGCCGCCGAGTTCTGGAGCGCTTCGGTGCGTCCGGCCTTGCAGAAAATGCTCGACAGCCTGCAAGGCGGCGCCAACCCGCTGGCAGGGGCGCTGCGGGCCGTTTTCCTGGCGCTCGAATCGCGCCATGCCGCCGTCGAGCAAGAGGTGAGTCATGCCTAGCGCGCCATCGTTGCTGGATGGGATTCTGTTCGGCGTGCTGCCCTACGTGGCGTTCGCGATCTTTTTCCTGGTCAGCATCCATCGCTACATCTGGATGCCGTTTACGTTCTCGAGCCTGTCCTCGCAGTTTCTGGAGAACCGCGAGCACTTCTGGGGCATGGTGCCGTTTCACTACGGCATCATTTTCGTTCTCACCGGCCATGTCGTGGCCTTCTTGATCCCGCAGGGCGTGCTGCTGTGGAACAGCCAGCCTCTGCGGCTCTACGTGCTGGAATTTTCGGGGCTGGCCTTCGGCCTGCTGGCCATCGTCGGCCTGGCGAGCGCGATGGTGCGCCGCATGACCGATCGCAAAGCCCGGCGCGTTACCAGCCCCCTCGACTGGATTCTGCTGGCCATGCTTCTGTGGCAGATGTCAGCGGGGGTCTACGTGGCGCTGTTCCACCCCTGGGGATCCTCGTGGTTCGCGGCGCTCGCCTCGCCGTACCTGTGGTCGCTGCTGAAATTCAACCCGAACCTGGGCTATATCGCGGCCCTGCCCGCTGCGGTGAAGACCCACATCGTCGGCGCTTACGCGCTCATCGGCCTGGCGCCGTTCACGCGCCTGGTGCATATCCTGGTAATACCAAACCCATACCTGTGGCGGCGCCCGCAGGTAGTCCGCTGGTATCGGCGGCCGGGCAGGGTGGCGGGATGAGCGCGCCCCTGGCCGGCGCGCGGTCCGCCGTGCGCGGCCTGAACCCGGCCTGCTTCGCCATGGTGATGGCGACCGGCATCGTGGCCATTGCGAGCGACCTGGAAGGCATGCCGCTCGTTGCCCGCGCGCTGGCGGTGCTGAACGTAGTGGCATTTGTCGCGCTGGCCGCGCTGACGCTCGCCAGGGTCATCTTTTATGGCCGCGAGTTCCTCCGCGATCTCTCCGACCACACGCGGGGCGTCGGCTTCTTCACCACCGTCGCCGCTACGGCCGTGCTCGGCGCCCAGCTCGTGGTGATCTTCGCCCGTTATCAGGCCGCCCTGGCGCTGTGGCTGGTGAGCGGCGTCCTGTGGGCGGGCTTCACTTACGCCATCTTCACCGCCCTCACCATCAAAGAGCAAAAGCCCTCGCTTGGCGAAGGCATCAACGGCGGCTGGCTGATCGCCGTCGTCGCCACGCAAGCCGTCGCTGATCTGGGCGTCCTGCTGCTGCCGCAGCTCGGCCCCTACCGGCACCTCGTCTTGTTCCTGGCGCTCTCGCTGTGGCTGTGCGGCGGCATGCTCTACATTTGGATGATCTCGCTGGTCTTCTACCGCTACACGTTCTTCCAGTTCTCGCCCTCCGACCTGATGCCGCCCTATTGGATCAACATGGGCGCCATGGCCATATCCACGGTGGTTGGCGCCCTGCTCGTCCGCAACGCCTCCGGCGACGCTCTGCTCGAGGGGCTCGTCCCGTTCGTAACAGGCTTTACGGTGCTGTTCTGGGCCACCGCCACGTGGTGGATCCCGATGCTCGTCATCCTGGGCGTGTGGCGGCACGTAGTGAAGCGCTTTCCGCTCACCTACGATCCTCTTTACTGGGGCGCGGTCTTTCCACTGGGCATGTACGCCGTGGCGACGTACCGGCTCGCCGAGGTGACCGGTCAGCCGTTCCTGTTCTCGATCGCGCGCGACTTTCTCTACGTAGCGCTCGCGGCCTGGCTCGCGGCGTTCGCCGGCCTGGCGGGGTCGCTGTCGGCTTGGCTCAAACCGGAGCGGGCTCCGCACGGCGCTTCTGTATGAGCACCCGCGATTTGACCATCGTTCTCGCGGGCAGCCTGCCGGCGCGCACGCTGCGCCTCCGGCGTGCGGCATGGATCGGGCTGCTGGCGTTCGCCCTTCTTGGTCCGCCCCCCGCGCGCGGCCAGTCCGACTCCTCCACGACCGGTGCGCCGCACGCCAGCCCGCTCCAGTTTTCCGGCAGTTGGCGCCTGCGCGTCGAGGGCTGGAGCTGGTTCGAAGGCAATGCGGGAAACAGCGACTACGCTTTCCCGCATTCGCTGCTGCGGCTTGCCATCCGGCAGGAAGGCAAGTGGTTCGAGTGGCAAGTGGAGCTGGCGCAAGCCGCCATCCTCGGGCTGCCCGCGGACGCCCTCGCGCCCGCCCCGCAGGGACAGCTTGGCCTTGGCGGCACATATCTGGCGGCGAACGGCGCCCGGCAAAACAACGCCAGCGCGTTCGTGAAGCAGGCCTATCTTCGCTTCAAAGCTCTCGAACACGCCAGCGTGCGTTTGGGACGCTTCGAGTATTTCGACGGCGCCGAAATCGCGCCCAAGGATGCGACCCTGGCGGCGCTCGTCCAGACGCGCATTGCGCAGCGGCTGATCGGCAACTTCGGATGGGCCGCCGTAGGGCGCAGCTACGACGGCCTGCAGCTCGCCTACAACTCCGGCAAGGCGAACTTCACGTTCGTCGGCGCGCGGCCCACCCGCGGCGTCTTCCAGACCGATGCCATGGGCGATCTCGACGTGGACCTTTATTACGGCGCCCTGACGATCCCGGTCCAGGCCGGGCGTAACTCCGGCCGGCTGCGCCTGTTCGGCCTGGGCTACATCGATCATCGCACCGCCGTACTCAAGACCGACAACCGCCCCCAAGCCGCCCGCGCGGCCGATCGGGGCCAGATTCGCATCGGAACGTACGGGGCAGACTACGTCCACGTTTTGGACGCCTCGGCGCGCGGCAAGTTCGACGTCGTGCTTTGGGGCGCCCTCCAGACCGGCTCGTGGGGCGTCCAGAGGCAAAGGGCCGCGGCGTTCGTCGGCGAACTCGGCTGGCAGCCTGCCGTCCGCTTCCTGCAGCCGTGGCTGAGCGCAGGCTATTCCTACGGAAGCGGCGACGGCAATCCCAATGACAGCCGTCACGGCACTTTCTTTCAGGTGCTGCCCACGCCGAGGCCTTACGCAAGATTTCCCTTCTACAACATGGAGAACAACCAGGACTTCTACGGCGCTCTGAATCTCCGCCCCCACCCGAAGCTTGCTCTGCGCAGCGAGATGCACGCCCTGCGCCTGAGCAGTTCGAAGGACCTCTGGTACCAGGGCGGCGGGGCGTTTCAGCGGCAGACGTTCGGTTATGTGGGACGCCCCAGCAACGGGGCCCGCAGCCTCGCCAACGTGTGGGACCTGAGCGCCGACTGCCAGATCAAGCGCGCTCTCGGCGTGGGACTGTACTACGGATATGCGTGGGGAAAGTCGGTAATTGCCAGTATCTATCCCCGGGACCGCGACGGCCAATTCGCCTATCTGGAGACCAATTTGCGCTTTTGAAGAGGAGCAGCGTCCGGCGGAGACATGGGAGGCAGTTCGTGAGTCATAGGGCAGGAACGCTCAGACGAGCATTGCGGAGCGCCACGGAGGGCTTTCTTGCCGCTCGCGGCTCCGCTCGGCCGCGCGCCCGGCGGAAGGGCGTAACGATATGAGTTCCCGCGACCTCACCATCATCCTGTTCCTCGGCTTGGTCGGCAGCCTGCTGGCGCTGGTCCCCGGGCTGCGTTCGATTCATCTGCCCGGGAATCAGCAAAGCTACGAGCCGGAGCAGCCGATCGCCTTTTCCCACCGCCTGCACGCCGGCGAGCTGCAAGTCGGGTGTCTGTACTGCCACTCCGGCGCGGAAACGAGCCGGCACGCTGGCATTCCGGCCGCGAGCACCTGCATGAACTGCCACCGCTTCGTTACCGCGCCGCTGGGCTCGATCAACGCCGAAGAGGAGCTGGCCAAGAAAGACGGGCGCAAGCCGCGGCCGGTGATCGCGCCCGAACTGAGCAAGCTCTATCAGGCGCTCGCTCTCGACCCCGGCATGAAACGCGACCCCGCCGGAACGCCGCGGCCCATTGCCTGGACGCGCGTCCACTCTCTGCCCGACTTTGTCTATTTCGACCATCGCCCGCACGTTGCCGCTGGCGTGAAATGCCAGACCTGCCACGGCCCGGTCGAGACCATGGACCGCGTCCGCCAGGTGAGCGACCTAAGCATGGGCTGGTGCGTGAACTGTCACCGCGACGCCACTGCCAACGGGATTGAGGGCAAGAAGGTGTTCGCCTCCACCGATTGCGCCACTTGTCATTACTGAGATATGCCGATCACGGAAGACAACCCGAAGCGGTACTGGAAGAGCCTGGAGGAGCGTAACGCCTCCCCCGGCGCCGCCGATGAGTTCGCCGAGCCCATCGAGGGCGTGACCGGCGAGTTCAGCCGGCGCGGCTTCCTCCGCGCCACCGGCTTCACCGCCGCCGCCACGCTCGCCGGCTGCAGCCGGATTCCGGTTCAAAAGGCGATCCCGTATCTCGTCAAGCCGGAAGAGATCACCCCGGGGCGGTCCTATTTTTACGCATCAACCTGCGGAGCGTGCAGCGCCGGCTGCGGCGTGCTGGCCAAGTGCCGTGACGGGCGTCCGGTGAAGCTCGAAGGCAACCCCGGGCATCCCCTCTCGCGCGGGGGCCTGTGCGCCGTGGGCCAAGCCTCGCTGCTCGGCCTCTATGATTCTCAGCGCCTGACGGGGCCGCTCGCGGACGGCAAGAAAACATCGTGGGAGGAAGTGGATCGCGCTGTCACGGCGCGTCTGGACGAAATCCGCCGGCGCGGCGGCGAAGTGCGCATCCTGACCGGCGCCATCACCAGCCCCACCCTCCGCGCTGCCATCCAGGAATTTCTGGCGCGTTTTCCCGGGGCCAGGCGGGTGACTTACGACGCTCCCTCCTCCTCCGCCATTCTCGACGCCCACGAGCGCACGCACGGTATCCGCGCGCTGCCCCGCTATCGCTTCGACCGCGCCGGCGTCATGGCGGGCTTCGACGCCGACTTCCTGGGCGCGTGGCTTTCGCCCGTCGAGCATGCCGCCGGCTGGCGCGCCGGCCGCCAGCCCGAGGCTGATCCGCCCCGCTTCTCTTACCACGTCCAGTTCGAGTCCTTGCTGACCCTGACCGGAGCCAAGGCCGACCGCCGCTACCGCATCGCGCCCCAGGAAATTCCCTTCGCGTTGACTCATCTCGCCGCGCGTGTGGCCAAGCTTGCCGGGGCCGTTTTCGATGTGCCGGCTTTGGAAGATCCTCCTGTTCCCGCCGCCGCGCTCGACGATCTGGCCGGCCGCCTCTGGCAAGCCCGCGGCCGCAGCCTGGTCGTGTGCGGCGCTCAAGACCGGGACGCCCAGGCGCTCTGCAATCTTCTGAACCACCTGCTTGGTAATTACGGCTCCACGCTGGATCTCGACCAGCCTTCTTTGGTGCGCGAGGGCGACGACGCTGAACTTGAGAAATTATGGCGGGAATCGCGCGAGCGGAAGGTGGCCGCGCTGCTTCTGCTGGGCGTGAATCCGGTTTACGAGCTTCCCGGCGGCGCGGAGCTGGCGCGCCTCCTCGAGGCCACGCCCCTGGTGGTGAGCTTCGCCGAGCGCCTGGATGAAACGGCGAAGCTCGCCCACTACGTTTGCCCCGATCATCACTTCCTGGAATCCTGGGGCGACGCCGAAGCGGCCGATGGCATCGTCAGCCTGTTTCAGCCGGCCATTCACCCCGTAGCCCAAACCCGCTCGGTTTTGGAAACGCTGGCCGCCTGGTCAGGCGTTCCCAAGTCCGCTTATGACATCGTTCGCACACACTGGGAAGCCACGATTTTCCACCGCCAGCAGCGGGAACCATCGTTTCCGCAGTTCTGGGACCGTGCCGTCGAGCAGGGTTTCGCCGAAGTCGAGCCGCAGCGCGGGCACCCGAAGCCGTTCACCGCGGCGGCGGTTCACCCCGTCACCCGCGCTGCACGCTCCTCGGCGGAAACCTTCACGCTGCTGCTCTACCCCAAGCCGCAGATGCTGGGTGGCCGCCACGCCGGCAACCCTTGGCTGCACGAGCTGCCCGACCCGATCACCAAAGTGACCTGGGACAATTACGCGAGCCTCTCCCCGGCTGCCGCCGCGCGCGTGGGCGTGGGCGAGGGAGACGTGGTGCGTCTCACGGTGGAAGATGGCGGCCGCACTCAGTCGCTCGAGTTGCCGGCCTTCCTCCAGCCCGGCCAGCATGACGGTGTCGTCGGCGTCGCGCTGGGCTACGGCAGCGAGCTGAGCCGCCGTTTTGCCCAGGTCGGCCCGCAGTGGCTCTGGGGCCGTCCGAGCGTCGGACCGCAGGGCTTGGTCGGAGTCAACGCTGCGCCCTTCCTGACGTTTTCCGACGGCTTGCTCGCCGGCGCCCGGACCGGCGTGAAGCTGGTCCGCACCGGCGAGAAGCGCGCCCTGGCCTCTACGCAAACGCATAACACGCTCTCCGCGCCCGAGGTGCCCGGCCCCGCCGCCGCCGAAACCCGGCCGATCATTCACGAGATTCTCTTCCCGATCCTGGGCCAGACGCGTCCGCCCGCCCCCGGCGGCGAGGAGCAGCAGGACCTGTGGCCGCCTGACCACCCGGAGAGCGGCCATCGCTGGGGCATGGCCATCGATCTGGACGCCTGCACCGGCTGCTCCGCCTGCGTCGTCGCCTGCCAGGCCGAAAACAATATCCCGGTAGTCGGCAAGGACGAGGTGCTCCGCCGCCGCGAGATGCACTGGATCCGCCTCGACCGCTACTACTCGGGCGAGCGCGGCGAGGTCGACGTCGCCTTTCAGCCCATGCTCTGCCAGCAGTGCGATAACGCGCCATGCGAGACGGTCTGCCCGGTGCTGGCCACCGTGCACAGCGCGGAAGGACTCAACGAGCAGATTTACAACCGCTGCGTCGGCACGCGCTATTGCGCCAACAACTGCCCCTACAAGGTAAGGCGCTTCAACTGGTTCGACTACCCGCACAACGACCGGCTGGCGAACCTCGCGCTCAACCCCGACGTCGCCGTGCGCTCGCGCGGCGTCATGGAGAAGTGCACCTTCTGCGTGCAACGCATCCAGGAGGCCAAGATAGAAGCCAAGCTGCGCGGCGAGCCGCTGGCGGACGGCGCGATCCAGCCGGCTTGCCAGCAATCGTGTCCCGCGCAGGCGATTGTGTTCGGCGACCTGAACGACAGCCAGAGCCGCGTGGCCCGCCTGCGCCGCAGCCGGCGGCACTATCGCGTGCTGGAAGAGCTGAATTTCAAGCCCGCCGTGGGCTATCTGGCCGTCGTGCGAAACCGCGCGCCTGCTGAAGAGGACCACCATGGCTGAAACCGGCTTGGCCTTTCGCCAGCCCGTCGTGCGCGGCGGCAAGACGCTCGCCCAGGTGACCGTGGACGTTTGTTCCGCCATGGAACGGCGCCCCTCCCCGCTCTGGTGGGCGGGCTTTTTCACCGGCCTGGTGTTCACCGCGATTGGTGCTGCGGCCGTCAGCTACGAGGTCCAGACCGGCATTGGCACCTGGGGCCTCAACAAGACCGTCGGCTGGGCGTTCGACATCACCAACTTTGTCTTCTGGATCGGCATCGGCCACGCCGGCACGCTGATCTCGGCCATCCTGTTCCTGCTGCGGCAGCCCTGGCGCACCGGCGTGAACCGCTCGGCCGAAGCCATGACCATCTTCGCCGTGATCTGCGCCGGCATCTTCCCGGTCATTCACACCGGCCGGCCGTGGTTCGCCTACTGGATGTTCCCGTATCCGAATTTTCGCGGCCCGCTTTGGGTGAACTTCCGCTCGCCCCTGGTCTGGGATTTCTTCGCCATCAGCACGTACTTCACGATCTCGCTGGTCTTCTGGTACGTCGGCCTGCTCCCCGACCTGGCCACGGTCCGCGATCGCGGCCGGGGGCTGTGGCGCCGCCGCATTGCCGGATTCTTCAGCCTGGGCTGGAACGGCTCGTACCGCACTTGGCACCGCTACGAGGTCGTCTACCTGCTGCTCGCGGGCCTGGCGACGCCGCTGGTGATCTCCGTGCACACCATCGTGAGCTGGGATTTCGCCACCGCCGTGATCCCCGGCTGGCACGCCACCATCTTCCCGCCCTACTTCGTCGCGGGCGCCATCTTTTCCGGCTTCGCCATGGTCCTCACCTTGATGCTGGTCGCCCGCAAGACGATGCGCCTCGAAGACTACATCACGCCGCGCCATGTCGACGCCATGTGCAAGATCATTCTGGCCACCAGCGGCATGGTCGCCCTGGCCTACGTCACCGAGCTTTTCACCGCGCTTTACTCGGCCAATCCTTATGAGCAGTTCGCGTTTCTGAACCGCGCCTTCGGCCCGCTGGGCTGGGCCTATGCGGTCATGGTCGGCTGCAACGTGCTCGTCCCGCAACTGCTCTGGTTTCGCAGCGTGCGCGCCCGGCTCGGCCTGGTTTTCGTCATCTCGCTGCTCATCAATGTGGGCATGTGGTTCGAGCGCTTTGTCATTATCGTGACTTCCCTGAGCCGTGATTTTCTGCCCTCGAGCTGGGCCGGCTACACGCCCTCGCCCATCGAGGTGGCAACGCTTCTCGGCAGCTTCGGTCTGTTTGTCACCCTGTTTCTGCTCTTCTGCCGGTTCGCCCCGGTCATCGCTATCAGTGAAGTAAAGGGCGTGCTCCGCTACGGCCGCGGCCCCGAACCGGCCGCCGCTCCCGTCGAGCTGCCCTCGCCGTCTATCGCGCCGGTCAAGGAGGGGCATGCATGAGCCGCCGCGTCGTTCTGGGCGATTTTGAAAGCGAGCCGGACATTCTTGGCGTCACGCGCGCAGCCCGCGCGCGCGGCCTCAAGATCGTGGATGTCTACGCGCCGTACGCCGTCCACGGGCTTGGCGACGCCATGAGCCTGGAACCGTCCCGGCTCCCTTGGGTTTGTTTCGCGCTCGGCCTGCTCGGAGCGGGTTTCAAAGTCTGGTTCGAGTTCTGGACCACCGCCCGGAGCTGGCCCCTCAACGTCGGCGGCAAGCCGTGGAACTCGCTGCCCGCGTTCGTGCCCGTCACCTTCGAAGTGATGGTGCTGCTGGCCGGCGTGAGCACCGTCATCGCATTCCTGATGCTGGCGCGGCTGGCTCCGGGCAAGAAGGCGCGGCTGTCGTGCTCCGGCACTACCGACAATCGCTTCTGCCTGGTCATCGAGGAGACCGACGCCGCCTTCGAAATCGAGCGGGTCCGGCAGTTGTTCCGCGAGTTTCACGCCGTCCACATCGAGGAGCGCGTGGAGGAGGTGGGATGAGATCGCCCACCGCGCTCAACGCTCTGCTGCTCG
The DNA here is from genome assembly GCA_035632135.1 of Bryobacterales bacterium. Lineage (GTDB taxonomy): Bacteria > Acidobacteriota > Terriglobia > Bryobacterales > JACQDG01 > DASQHK01. The sequence continues at coordinate 11,241 of DASQHK010000638.1, read as the reverse complement.
CCGCGCTCGCCGGCTCCGCGGCCCTGAACTGGATTGCCCGGCGCGATCCGGCGCGGCCCAACCTCGACTTTCTGCCCGACATGGCGCGCTCCGCTCGCTACAATGCCTTCGCCCCCAACCCGAACTTCGCCGACGGCAAGACCTTGCAGCGCCCTGTGCCTGGCGCCATTCCGCGCGGCTACTTGCCGCTGCACTTCGAAGCCACGCCCGCCGATGCCGCCCGCGCCGGCCGGGAACTGCACAACCCGTTTTCCGCCAGCGACGCCAAGGCCTTCGAGCGCGGCGCGAACGTCTACGTGAATTTCTGCCTGCCCTGCCACGGCGGCCAGGGTAAAGGTGATGGCGCGGTGGTTTTCCGCGGCTACCCCGCCCCTCCTCCGCTCACCGCCCAGCACGCTGTGGGCCTCCCCGACGGCCAGATCTTCCACATCCTCACCTACGGACAGAAGAATATGCCTTCCTACGCGTCGCAGCTCGCGCGCGAGGATCGCTGGAAAGTGATTCTCTACGTGCGGTCGTTGCAGAAGCCGCCTGCCGCGCCCCCGGCCGGAGGCCGCCCATGACCGCGCCGGGTTCCAGCTCCACGCCGGACCGCGCCCTGCGGGTCGCCGCGATTCTTGCTGCCGCCGGTGGAGCGGCCCTGGCGCTCGGCTTCCTGGTGGCGCCGGACCGCGCCTGGATGAACCTGCTGCTGGCAAGCTTCGCCCTGGTTGGATTGGGCCTCGCCGGCTTGTTCTTTGTGGCCTTCGAGTACGTCACCGGAGCAGGCTGGAGCGTCGCCTTTCGCCGCGTCCCCGAAGCCATGACGGCGCTGCTGCCCGCCGGCGCTCTCGGCTTGGCGGCTGTGTTCCTGCTTCATCCTTCGATCTATCCGTGGACCGCTCCCGTGGCCGGGAAGATCGAGGCCGTCGCGCACTTCAAGCACTGGTGGCTCTCGCGCCCCTTCTTTCTCCTGCGCGCCGCCATCTACCTGGCTATCTGGATTGTCCTGGGCCGCGCCATGGTGCGAACCTCGCGCCGCCAGGACCAGGACGGCGCCCTCGATCACACCCGCCGCAACGCCCGGCTCTCCGCGATTTTCTTAGTTCTGGCTGGCTTCACCGTCTGGCTTGCCAGCTATGACTGGATCATGTCGCTCGAGCCCGACTGGTCCAGCACCATCTTCGGCGTCTATCATTTCGCTGGGATGTTCACGAGCGGCCTGGCAGTAATCATCCTGCTTGTCATCTGGCTTAGCAAGCGCGGTCCGCTGCATGATGTGGTGAACCCGGCCCATCTGCAAGACCTGGGCACGCTGCTGTTCGCCTTCAGCACCTTTTGGGCCTACATCTGGTTTTCGCAGTACATGCTGATCTGGTACGCGAACATCCCCGAAGAGACGGTCTACTTCACGCGGCGTATGCACGGCATCTGGGCCACGCTTTTCCTGATGAACCTCTTACTGAACTGGGCCGTGCCGTTCCTGGCGCTTCTCCCACGGCGCCATAAGCGGGACCCGGCCATTCTGGGGAAGGTCGCGCTGGTTGTGCTGGCGGGCCGCTGGCTCGATCTCTACCTGAGTATCTTCCCGCCTTTCACGCCGGCGCGCCCGCTGTTCGGGGTTTGGGAGCTTGGCGCCCTGGCCGCGGTAGCGGGCGGCTCCCTCCTTCTTTTCCACCGCGCTTTTTGCCGCGCGTCACCCGTGCCCCTGCGTGACCCGCTCCTGGCGGAAAGCGTTCACGTTCACTGACGGCCCGAGGCGCAGATCGGCTTGCCGGCCGCCGCTTTCCGCCGTGGGCGCCGCCGGCAGCGTGCGGACGGCAGCGCTATTTCAGGCTGTCGGCGAGGGCTTGGTCTAGCTGAGGGGTAATCTGGTCGAGCAGCGCGGGGTTGTTCATCAGGTTGCGGGCGCCGATGGAGCTGAATTTATCGAAGAAGATTTCGACGGCGGCGAGGGACATGCCGTAAGCGATCGAGGCTTGGGTCGCGCTGAGACTGGCCCAGCCGTTGCCGAGTTGTTCCAGCTTCGGCAGCTTGCCGTTGCGGGCCATGACCTTGAGCACCTCGCGCTGCTGGGGGTAGAGGCGCTCGCCGGCCAGCTTTTGCGCCATGCCCTCTTGCAGCCAGCCGGGCCAGCGGCCAATGGAGGACATGCAGGCGTGGACGATCTCGTGGGCGAAGACCCGGCGGGTCTCGGGGTCGATCTGGTGGGAGGGGGCGATCGGGATGCGGATGCGGCCGTCGTAAAGGCCGCCGCTCCATTCGGCGGCGCCGCTCGATTGGCGGTAAGCCTCGCGGCTTTGCACGATGGTCACGATGCGCTCGTCGGCCGGGCAGCCCAGCTCAAACTGAATCCGCGAAAACTCTTCGTCGAGCGCCGCCACCATGGCGCGCGCCAGATCGGGACTGGCGACCGCCGTATCGTAGCGCAGCAGGAAGCGCATGCCGTAGCTCTTTTCGCCGCTCTTGTCGGCGCCGACCTCCTTCTCGACCTGTTTGTATTTCTGCTCCAGGGCCGGGTTGGGGCTGAGGTCGAGCGAGTCTCGCCAGTAGGCCAGGGCGCGGCGGGGATCGTCCGAGCTGTAGGCCGCGTGGCCGGCGAGTGCCAGCAGGCGGGCGTCTTTGGGGCTCTGCTGCAGGGCGGGCTCGAGCACGCTCATCGCCTGGCTGGGCTGGTGCAGCGCGAGCAGGGCATAGGCGCGGAGCATGGCGACGTCGGGCTGGCCCGGCGGGGCGGGCGCTTTGGCCAGAATCTGCTCGGCCTCGGCGGGGCGGTTGTTTTGCAGAGCGTCGGCGGCCAGGTTGAGCTGGGCGGCGAGGGCGTAATCCACCTTGCCGGCCTTGGCGGATTCGGCCGCCTCGCTGCGCGCGGCCTCCACCTCGCCGCGCGTCATGACCGGCATGGCCGCTGATGCCGCCGCGGCGGACGCACTGCGCTGCTCCTTCTCAAATTCCTCCAGGCCCGTGAGGCCGTCGGCCCACACGTAGCCTTGCAGCTTCTTGCCGCCCATGTCTACTGATACTGCATAGCAGGGCCGGTCGCTCCCGGCGAGCGAATAGCGGATCCGCACCGCCACGCCTTTCTGCAGCGCTGCGATCTGCTCGGCGGTGTCGGAGCAGGCGGCCCGCAGGGGATAGTTGTCCTGCTTGACAGTAAGAGGCTTGTCGGCAGCCTGGAGCAGCGTGACCAGCGGGGCCAAAAGGGCGCAGGCGAGGGCCAGGGACCTCATATGACTGATGATACCCCCGGTGCCGCAGGAAGTCTCTCGGAGGAACGCCTGAGATCGGCAGGCTCTGGCAGAGGTGGCCCCGAGCGGGCAGACCGGCGCTGCTGTTGCCAGCTTCCGGCGCTGCGCTCAATAGTGATAGCGGGCCTGCAGGAAGTCCACCCGCCGCCCGCTCACCTTATGCACAAGGCGGTGTTCCTGCGTAATTCGCCTGGACCAGGCGCCCGCGAGGAGATATTTCAGCGGCTCGGGTTTGCCTATACCGCTGCACGGATCCCGGAGGACTGCCTCCACCAGCTCCAAAACCCGCAGCGCGGTTTTGCGATCTGTGTGGACCCAGTAACGAAGGTCTTCGCGGAACTCGAGATGAAACACCGCCTCGCAATCAGCGGCTTGGCTCAAGTCCCATCTCCCGCCGGAGCTTGGCGACCGATTCGGGCTTCAGGCTGCGGCTGCCGGCGCGCCGCAAAGCAGCCGCCAGCCGCCGCGCATTCTTCGGGGAGCGTAGCAGATGGGCGGTCTCCAGCAGGCCTGCCAGCTCAGCCGCCGGCACCAGAGCTACATCGTGGGCGCCACGCCGGCGCACGATGACGACTTCCCCGTCCTCGACGACCCGGTCCAGAACCGCAGCGAGTCGGGCGCGAAGATTGGTATAGGTGGTTTCGACCGCCAAAATACCCTCCTTCGGATATTGTACAGCATTCCTGTACGCATTCCTGCACGCTTCAGAAGCCTTCTTCGCGCAAGCGGTCTAAAGTGAGGCGGGCAGGCGGCTTTACGTCCACCGCCGCGAGCAGCTTTTCCACGTGCTTGGCGATCAGGTCGCATTCGAGGTTGAGGCGGTCCCCCGGTCGGCGCGCGGAAAGATTCGTGACCTGGTAGGTATGAGGAATAACCGCTACGGCGAGCACGCCCGCTTCGAGCGCGGCGATGGTCAGGCTGATGCCGTCGATGGCGATGCTGCCCTTGAAAACGAGGTAGCGATCGAGTTCGGCTGGGACGCCGACTTGCAGCCACCAGTTGCCGTCGCGGAGCGGGTCGAGCGAGACCAACTCGCCCGAGCCATCGACGTGGCCTTGCACGAAGTGGCCGCCGAGGCGGCTCGAGGGCGTGAGCGGGCGCTCCAGGTTGACGCGATCGCCGGGCCGGAGGTCGCCCAGGTTGGTGCGGGCCAGCGTCTCGGGGGAAAGATCGGCGGAGAAGCGCGGCGGGCGAACCTCGACCGCCGTCAGGCAGCAGCCGTTGACGGCGATGCTCGAGCCGCACGCCAGGTCCGGCAGAACCTCGCGCGCTTCGATGACGAGCTTCGCGCCGGCGGTCTCAACCACGCCCAACTCTTCAATGATTCCTGTGAACATGTCAGCCTCGCGGCCCACCGGCCCTGGGGCCGCAGCCACTCCGTCGAAAATCACCCCGTTCCACGCCGCCCTACAGTTTCGCTCCAGCCGGGGTGGACCTTCATCCCTATGGGTGGGCCAACCAGCCCATAGCCGCTCCCTTACGATTCTAGTTGGAACGGGCAGGCCGGGGAAAGATGCACTGCTCTCCGCAGGGAGTTCATAATGAGGAACCATGGAAACCAACAGAGCGCCGGGATGGCGGCTGGGCGCAATTGACGCGGTGCGCGGGGCCGTCATGATTCTCATGGCCCTGGATCACGTGCGCGATTTTTTTAGCCGCGCGGCCATGTCCTTCTCCCCAACCGACCTCACCCGCACGACGCCGGCCCTCTTCCTCACGCGCTGGGTCACACATTTTTGCGCCCCAGCCTTTGTGTTCACGGCCGGGATCGGCGCGTTTCTGTGGTGGCAGCACAACCGGACCAGGAAGCAGCTCGCGGTGTTCCTGCTGACGCGCGGCCTGTGGCTGCTGGCGATGGAATTGACGGTGATGCGCTTCGCCTATGACTTCAGCTTTTCGCGGAGCAACCCGGTTTTCCTGCTGGTGCTGTGGGTGTTCGGCGGGTGCATGGTGGCGATGGCGGCGCTGGTCTGGCTGCCAACCGGGCTGCTGGCGGGTTTGAGCATCGCCGTGATCGCGCTGCACGACTGCCTGGACAGCGTCCGCGCGTCCCGCTTCGGCGCCGCCGCGGGAGTGTGGAACACGATTCATCAGCCGGGGGCGTTCCGCCTCGCGGGGCACGTCCTGATTGTCGGTTATCCGCTGGCGCCGTGGCTGGCGGTCATGCTGGCGGGCTTTTGCTTCGGCCGGGTCTTTCTGATGGAAGCGGGCAAGAGGCGGCGGATTCTGATCGCCACCGGTGTCGCCGCGGCGCTCGGCTTTGTCGTCCTGCGGGCGCTAAACGCCTATGGCGACCCCGCGCCGTGGTCGGCGCAAAAATCTGCAACCTATACCGCGCTTTCGTTTCTGAACTGCACGAAGTATCCGCCGTCGCTGGCGTTCCTGTTGATGACGCTTGGCCCCGTCCTGCTGGCCTTCGCTTACTTCGAGCGGATTCCGCTCCAGGCTGCGAATCCGCTGCTGGTGTTCGGGCGAGTGCCGTTCTTCTACTTCGTCCTGCATTTTTACGCCGCCCACGCATCAGCGTCGTTCCTGGCTTGGCTCCGCTACGGGCGCGCTTCCCTCGCGTTCCTCTTTCATCCCCTGCCATCAATGGGCGGGCCGTCCGAGCTGTTTCCGCAGGGCTTCGGCTATGACCTGTGGGTCGCTTACGCGATGTGGGCGCTGATCGTGGTGGGTCTTTATCCGGTTTGCCGCTGGTTCGCCGGGGTCAAAGCGAGGAGGCGCGATTGGTGGCTGAGCTATCTCTGATTCTTCAGGCCCGCAGGCGGTCGAGCGTCTCGTAAAACTCGGGGAATGAGACGGAGGCGGCTTCCGCGCCGTGAATGGTCGAGGGCCCGTCGGCCGCAAGCGCTGCTACGGCGAAGGCCATGGCAATGCGGTGGTCGCCGAAGGAATCGATCTCGGCGGCGTGGAACGGCGGCCCTCCCTCCGGCGCGCGCGGACCGCGGCCACGCACTTCCAGGCCATCCGGACAGGCGGTAACGGCCACGCCCATGCGGCGCAGGTTCTCGGCCACGGTAGCGATGCGATCGGTTTCCTTCACGCGCAGCTCGGCGGCGTCTTTCACGATGAGTCCCTTCTCCGACGCTGCGCCCAGCACGGCGAGCACAGGGATCTCGTCGATCACGGCGGCCGCGGCGGAACCCTGAATGACGCCGCCGCGCACGGCCGAGCTGCGCACCCGAATGTCGCCCACCAGCTCGCCGGCCTGCTCCCGCAAGTCGGCGACATTGATTTGCCCTCCCATGGAGGCGAGCACGTCGAGCAGCGCCGAACGTGTCGGATTCAGACCTACGCCCTGGAGGAGAACGTCGGAGCCGGGCAGCATGAGCGCGGCAACCAGGAAAAAGGCCGCCGCAGAAAGATCGGAAGGCACAACGAGATGCCGGGCCTGGAGCGTGGGGCGGGGTTCGACCCGGATGACGCCGCGGCGGACGCTGATCGAGGCGCCCAGCTCGCGTAGGGCGATCTCGGTGTGGTCCCGCGTGCGGACCCCCTCGCGCACCGTAGTGGGACCTTCCGCGAAAAGCCCCGCCAGCAGCACCGCCGTTTTCACCTGGGCGCTGGGGACGGGGAGCTGGTAGTCAATGCCGCGCAGCGGGCCGCCGGTGATGCGCAGGGGAGGGAAGTTGCCTTCGCGAGCCTCGATCCGGGCGCCCATTTGCGAGAGCGGCTCGATGATGCGGCGCATGGGCCGGCGGGCCAGTGAGGCATCGCCCGCAATCTCGCTCGAAAAGGGTTGCGCGGCGAGGATGCCGGAGAGCATGCGGATGGTCGAGCCGGAGTTGCCGGCGTCGAGCGCCGCGGCCGGGGCGCGCAAGCCGTCGAGGCCCACCCCGTCAATGTGAACGGTGGTGTTCTCCTCGCGGATGGGTACGCCGAGCGCGCGCAGGCAGTCGAGCGTGGAGTGGCAGTCGGCCCCGGTAGAGAAATGATCGATGCGGCTCGAGCCGCGGGCGAGCGCGGCCAGCATGGCGTAGCGGTGGGAAATGGACTTGTCGCCGGGGAGGCAGATGCTTCCCACCAGGGCCGTAGCCGGGGCTATGACCTTGTCCATGAGGGGATAGAGGGCTCCAACTCTCGATTGTAGATGGAAGAGGCGGGCGGAAGGAAGCGGAGTTAGGAGTTGCGGCGCCAGCGGCGGATGATGATCATCAGCACGAAAGCGCCGGCAAAAATGGCGCAAACGATACGGAAATCATCTGGGGTCATGGCAAGTGGCCGCCCGGCGGCGCGGGGCGGGTTACCCTCCTACGTTATTATCGGCCAGCCGGTCCATCTCCTGAGGCCGCTCGCCTACGGTTGTTTCTTGCCCTTCGCGATGCCGCGACCCCGCCTCTTGCGCGGAGCGCTTTCCTCCGTTTTGGGAGGGCGGCCGCGGCGGGGCTTCCCAGCCGCTACGGATTCGAGCGCCCACACCGCATAACGAACCTCTCGCAGCTCCCGGTGCAACTGTTCGATCATCTTTCGCAGCGTTTTCTCGTCCACAGAGATTCGCAGCCTCCAGGTTGTGGATCGGCTGGTTGGGGGGGAAGGTTTATGCCGGCGCGGCTATGCGGGTTTTACGAAACTTTTACAAATTAAAAACGACTCCCACGAGCCAACCCCCTACCATCGAGAAAGGAGGGTGGGAAAAGAACGTAAGGAAGAATCTTATGCTTGCAAAACACGACGGCTTCGTAAACATGACGACCTACCAGGACCCGCACCTGTGCATTCACTTTCACCGCCAGACGGTTTTGCTGGATGGCGCGCCGCTGACGCTGACGCGGAAGGAGTACGAGCTGCTGGCGCTGCTGTCGCAGAACGCGGGGGAAATCGTGCCGCGCCCCGAGCTGCTCATGCGCATTTGGGGGTACGGAGAGGGGATCCGGACGCGCACGCTGGACGTCCATATCCGGCGGCTGCGAAGGAAGCTGGCGCCGTTTACTGAGCAATACATAGAGACGATTTTCGGCGTCGGGTATCGCTTCCAGCCGTATCGCGTCCGCGGCAGTTACCAGGTGCAGCCGGCGCTGGCCATGCCGGCGATCGCGTAGCTTGCAGCGCCGGGGCCAGCAGGCCCGCCGCCGGGGCGCTACACGCAGGGTGTGCGCCCGCCTGCGCGGTATACTCTCGGCTTGCCTCGGCTCACCTCCAACCAAATTCGCGGATTCTGGGCAGCCTGGGGAGGCTGGGCTCTCGATGGGATGGACTCCTTCATCTACGCGCTGGTGCTGGTCCCGGCGCTGCGGGAGCTGCTTCCCAGATCGGGTCTCGCGGCGAGCGAGGCAAACATTGGTTACTATGGCGGGCTGCTGTTCGCGCTGTTTCTGATCGGCTGGGGATTTTCCTTCCTGTGGGGCCCGGTGGCCGACCGCTTCGGCCGCGTGCGCACCCTGATGCTCACCATTCTGTGCTACTCCGTGTTCACGCTGCTGGGAGCGGTGTCGCTCAAGGTGTGGCACCTGGCCGCGTACCGGCTGCTGGCGGGCGTGGGCATCGGCGGGGAGTGGTCGATGGGCGGAACGTTTGTGGCCGAAGAATGGCCGGAGGACCGGCGCAAGATGGGTTCGGCCTACATGCACACTGGATATTACTTCGGGGTATTCCTGGCGGCCCTTGCCAACTATACGGTCGGCGCCCGCTACGGCTGGCGGGCGATGTTTGCGGTGGGCGGCACGCCGGCCCTGCTGGTGGCGCTCATCCGCTACGGCGTGCGCGAATCGCAGCGGTGGGAAAGCCAGCGGAAGGAAAGCGGGACCATGCGCGGGGCGTTCTTCAAGCTATTCACGCCGCAGTACCGGCGGCGCACGGCCCTCAACGCGACCTATTTGCTCGTTTCGATCACCGGCCTCTGGGCGGGATCGGTGTACGTGCCGGCGGCGGTGACGCAGGTAGCGGCGCGGGAGGGATTCGCGGTAGCGCAAGCGGCGCGGCTCGCCTCCTACGCGACCATGCTGCTGGCCGTGGGGACCATTTTGGGCTGCCTGATTCTGCCCGCCGTGGCCGACTGGCTGGGCCGGCGGGCGACCCTCGGACTCTACTTCCTGCTCATGCTGGTGTTCATCCCGCTGACGTTCGGCTACGTGTTTTACTTGCGGGAAGGCGCGCTCGCGTGGTTTATGGTGTGCCTGTTTTTTCTGGGCGTGGGCGGCGCGAATTTCGGGATGTACACCCTGTGGCTGCCGGAGCAATATCCGACTGCGTGCCGGGCGAGCGCGTTCGCGTTCTCGACTTCTGTAGGACGATTTGCGGGTGCCGGCATTACGTTTCTGGTCGGGGCTGGCGTCTCGCACTTCCACACCATCGGGACGCCGGTAGCGCTGACCGCCGTGGCGTTCGTGGTAGGCATCGCCCTGCTGCCCCTCGGGGAGGAAACCACGGGCAAGCCCCTGCCGGCGTAGGGAAGGCGCTTTCAAACGTCAAGGCCGCCAGGAGCACCCAGTCGAGCGGTCGAGCGGGGAGGGCATGGTGTTCGCTGGCAGCGCCGTATAAAACAGGAGCCGATCGGTTCAAGCTAACTCTGGGGAGGGGGCGACGCCTATGGCTAGACAATTTTGTTGGGTCTTGTTGGTGGCTTTGCCGCTGCTGTCGCAGACGACCGCCACCGAGAACGAGAAAGCTCGTGACGAGCTCAAGCAGGGCGTCGAGGCTTTCAAAAATGCGTATTACTCTGGAGCGGTCGAGCATTTCAAGCGGGCCATCGAACTGGATCCCAATTTCCTGAAAGCTCGTCTTTATCTAGCCAGCACTTATTCCAGCCAGTACGTTCCCGGCATCGACTCGGAGGAAAACAACCGCATGGCCGAGGCCGCTGTCAAGGCCTTCCAGCAGGCTCTGGTGTACGATCCCAGCAACATCGTGGCGCTAAAGAGCCTCGGTTTCCTGGTCTTCAGCCAGAAGCATTTTGATGAGGCCACCAAGTGGAATCACAGGCTGATGGAGTTGAACCCGGAGGACAAGGAAGCCTACTACAACATCGCCGTCATTGACTGGACCAAGGCCTTCCAGCTCGATAGCGAGGCCCGCAAGAAGACCGGCATGCGGCCTGAGGATCCCGGTCCCATCAAGGACAAGCAGGTCCGCGAGCAGATCAAGAAAAAGAACGAGGCGGTGATCAAGGATGGCATTGAGATGTCGCGGAATGCGCTGGGGATCGACCCCAATTACGACGACGCCATGGGCTACCTGAGCCTGCTCTATCGCCAGCAGGCCGACATCGCCGACACACCCGAAGAAGCCAAGAAGCTCACCTTGCAGGCCGACGAGTGGATGCAGAAGACCCTCGATCTGAAAAAGAGAAAGACTGGATATATACCTTAAATTGCAAGCAGACCCGTTGGCCACTTTGTCGCGGAGCCAGGGTGAGGACGTCGGCGCGGGTCAGTCCAGCGCATACGGCCTGGAGCCGGTGGTGGAAAGGTCGCGGCCGGCGCGGTCGGTGGCGTAGAAGCGGAAGCTGACGGCGCGGGGGACGTCGTTGCCGCGCACTGCGAAGTGCTTTTCGACGCCGGGCGCCAGCGTGTCCTCGGTAGTTTCGATCTTCTGCTGGGTGAGCAGGATGCCTTCGGTATCGAGCAATTCGACGTGCAGGATCAGGCCCGCCACCGGCTTCTCGCCGGTGACCCGCAGGTCGCCCTCGTAGGTGATGGCGCATCCCTGGCGGGAAGTCGAGATTTTCAGGAACTGGCGGTCAGGCTTGTGGGGAGGTTTTTTCCGGCCGGCGGCCGGAGGCGAGCGCGGTGATGGCGCTCACTCGCGCAGGAACCGCGTCAAGACGTTACGTGTAATCCGCGCAACGTGCTGGTCCGGAAACAGCGCCGGCACCCAGGTGATCGATCCCACCGAGAACACCGCACCGCCGCCCGCCGGCTCATGGCACACGACCTCCGCGCCTCCTTCATCCGGATTCGTGCCCTTGGCGAGCAGGACCGTGTTGGCCGGCGACGACGCGCTCCTTTTGTCGGTCTCGTGTCCCGACGCGCCGCCCGGCACGCGCTCGTGCAAGGTTTTCTCGCCGAACAGGTCG
>DASQHK010000637.1:0-15908 GCA_035632135.1 Bryobacterales bacterium | reverse complement strand
CGTCCAGCTCGGCGGGGTCAACCGATTCGCCCCGGTTCAAGCGCTCCAGGAACTGCTCGATCACCTGCTTGCCTTCATCGATGCGGTGATTCTTGAGAAAGCCGTCATAGAAGCTCTGGCCGGCCATGGCGCGCTTGATCTCCCAGTCCCGCTCGTGGTCGGTAAGCTCAGTGTAGTAGACCACGCAGTAGCGGCCGCTGTAAATCTTTTCGCGATAGATCTCGAACATCACCTTGTCGGACTCAAAGGCCATGGATAAAATGTAGCACACGCGACGCGCCCAGCGCCGCGCCTGGAACCGACAGCGCGGACGCTGACCGGCCATGGTTGTTGTCAGCTACATCTTTCTGATGGGCACAGCAGGGGTGGCGCCGGCCGGCGGCAGGGCGGGGGCCGCTTCACGCGCGGCCTTACCGCACCAGCGCCACCTTGTGAATGATGCGCAGCCCGTTATTGAGGTGCATGACGATGGCGGGGGTGCCATGCATGTGGAGTTCATCCACGATGACTTCTCCATCGATTTCCGTTCCGCTTCCGGCATTTCCCCCGAGGTCCAGCGTCTGAAAATGGCTGGCATCGGCCAGCATGGTGGCCTTGGTGTTGGTCATGTAAAAGGTTCCGCTCAGGGTGAACTGTCCGCCGCCCGAAAAATTATGGACCCGGGCAGGCGCGGTGTGATCTACGTAGACCAGCACGCCATCATATGTGGAGTTCAAATCCGAGCCCAGGAGGAAGGTGGGGGCGTTCTTGCCGGCGTTGGAGGTCGCCGAGAACGTATTGCCGCTGCCGCCGCTGGCGGCGAGAAAAATCACCATGCCGCAGCCCGTGTAGGTGTTGGCGGGGACCGGCCCGGTGCACTTGGCAGGATTGGCCATCACCGCGTTCGAGTTGGAACCGAAGGTGAAGCCACCGTTCTTAATGAAGTAGAGGCCCGGCTGGAACACGGCCGTGGACGGAGGCCCCCCGCCCAGGCTAATTCCCGCGGGATACGCGCCCGGATAGTAGAGCGTGCAGTTGGTGCAAGGGTTCGGGCAACCGCTGGGAAGCCCATTGTTACAGGCGGTCGGCGCCGTGGAGGGAGGGCCGGGATCGGTCGGCGTGACTACGTTGAGGCCCGCTGGCCCCAGCGGGTCCTCGATCGGTGTGGCCGGCTCGATGTAGTTTCCCGTGCTCCCCAGCAGAATGTTAGGGGGGTCGGGAGGCACGGGGGTTCCGGAATTTCCAAAATCAGCCCCCGTCCCGGTCGTGCAGCTACCGTTATCGGCGGGTCCGGCTCTGCTCAAGTTGATGATCGCGGGAAACTGGACCGCAGGCTGCGCGTCGCACTTGACGCCGCTGACACTGCCGCCCGTGCCGGCGCAGGAATCTACCTGAATACTTTTTTGGGGGCCTCCGCAGATGGTGATTCCGGGATTGGCTCCCATCCCACTCTTCTGGAGCGAGGCGGCGGCGGTGGGGTGGAGGACCAGGATCGGCACTGGGACGGGAATGTCTACGATGGCTGCGGTGGCCTGCGCCGCGACGCCGGCCGCGGTGCTGCTGATGAAGCGCATCAGGCTGGTGGGCACCGGCCGGATCAGCGTCATGCGCATCAGATTCACCGGAAGGCCTGAAAGCGTCACGCCCGGTTCCAGGGCTATGGCCGACGCGCCGCCGAAAAACTCCGCCTTCACGGTGTCGCCATTGGCCGGATCGAAGCCGTTCTGCCGGGCGAAGTAGCAGGGCGTCAGGTCGGAATTCGCGGGGCAGGGGAGCGGGGCCGGGTTCCCACCGCCATTCGGGACGTTGCCGAACAGGTTGTTGTTGGCTGCGGTGTTGGTGTTGTTGAAAATGCTCATCATGCCGGCCAGGGTCGCGGCGTCGGCGGCATTTTGCGCGAGCTGGCGCTGGGCGTATAACTGCGAGCCGTCAATGGCCAGTCCGATGGCGCCGATCACGAACAAGCTCAGCGCCACTAAGACCAGAATCACTGCCTGTCCTGCCTGGTGTTTGCTCCGCATAGTGACCCACCTCAGTACGTAACTACCCCCTCGGCGGTACTGCTCAGGTTGACCTTCAAGGGGAGCAAGACATAAGGATCGTAGCGGTAGTTCAAAGTCACCTGGACCGCTGATCCAACGGGTCCGGCGAGCCCAGGGCCAGTGACGGTGCACCCCGCTGACAGCGTTTGCTTGTTGATCAGTCCGGCCTTGGCATAGTCGACCACCACGCCGGTCAGGCCGCATATGTCGTCTACGGTCGCCGGGGCGTTGCCAACCGGGTACCCGCCCTTTCCGCCCAGCCTGTCGATACCATGCGTAATCGCGTAGCGAACCCCGATGCGGCTCGCGCTGGCCAGATTGGAATAGACCAGAGCCATCCGGCCGAATTCGATGACCGCAAACAGCACCAGGAACAACTCGAACGAGACGAGGGCGAACTCCACGATCTCGGAGCCGCGCCTGCCGGAAGAACTGCGTCTGCTTCGGAGCATCATTGGAGCATCCTATACACTGCCTGGCGGTGGACGGTTGTGCTGGCGCCGAAGGGATTGCCGACGCCAAGGAAATTGAAACCGGGGATGAACGCCTTATAGGTGTAAGAGACGTCCACCCAGGCCAGAGCAAATTGGCCCCCCTCGAGACGAGTGTCCAGGGGGGGGTTGGAGGTGAAGGAGCCGTTGCCAAGAGCGCAGGTCATGACCCCTCCGCTTTTCGTGCAACTCCAGCATGTGGCCGGCGGGCCCGAACCGTTGCCGGGTGATAGAGTGCAGGTGCGAACCTTGATGCTGTCCGGATTTATCAAAGAAGACATGTCTGTAGAGAGGATGTTGGCGATCTCCTGCGCGGTCGGAGGCGTGGGCGGCATTTTCAGCGAGCGGTCCCCCAGGACCATGTAATCGCCCGCCGTCCGGCTGGCGTTTCCCACCGTAATGAAGGCGGAGAAGAACCCGGCGAAATTCACCACGTTCAGGATCAGCACCAGCATGATGGGCAAGACCAGGGCGAACTCGATGATGCTGGCCCCGTGGTCTCGCCTTGCGCTCAAGGGTCTCCCCATCGTTTTTCGGCTATGCATCCCAAAACCTCCCTCGAGGAGCATCTGGCTTCAGACTATCGCGGCGGAGGGCGCCACACAATACGGTGTTTGCACTATCATCCTTCCCAGTGCGGTTCATTGCCTCGCAACCGAGTCTGCGATCAGACTCCTGCTACTTAGTGGCGGCGGGGCGCTCTTTGTTGCAGGGTTGCCGGAAGAAAAGGCGGACCACAGATTCGGGCGCCCGAGGGACGGCGGCAAGGAGCGGGGAGGGATCTCGGCGCTCGGCGGGAACCAAAACATCTGTCGCTGGATTTGTTCAGCGCACAAGCGCCACCTGCGGGATCGGCAACTGCAGGCTCGCAAGGTTCATCCTGATGGTGCCGTTGCCGCCCGCGTCCAGCACGCCGGTGATGATCTGGCCCTGGATCAGTGTGGTGTTCCCGCCGCTGCCGCGAAGGGTGACCTGCTGGTACTTCGTGCCATTCCCTAAGCTCGTCATGGTCGTGCAAGCCCCTCCCGTTGGGCAGATGTCCCAGTTGGTGAGATAGAGAGTGCCTGTCAACGCCAGATTGCCTCCGCCCCCGAGCTTGTGCGAGCCGCTGACACCAGTGTGAGCGGCCGAGTCGCGGTCCTCGAAGAAGAGGATTCCTTCCCAAGCTGGGGTGACCGGGGCGCCTTGGAGGCCCGGGCACACGGGCGCACCCCCGCCCGCCGGAACGTAGCAGCCAGCGCTGCCGTTGGCCCCGACGTCGATGATGTCGTTGTTCCCGTTGCCGGTGTTGTAGACGACCATACCGCACTGAATCCCGTTGATGGTGTCAGCGGGAAGCGCGGGCAGTGGAGGGGTGAGCGTCGGCTGCGCGGGGGCGTTACACGTGGCCATCAGCATCGTCGAGTTGGACGCTGAGTGGAAGCCTCCGCCGTTCATGTAGTACAGACCTGGATCAAACAGGGCCGTTTGGTTCCTCGCGGAGATGCCGCCGTTGTATGTCCCTGGCAAGTAGAGCACGCAGTTCGTGAATCCCGCCGGGCAGCCGTCCACCCCAGCGGGCACCGCCGGTTGCGAGGCAGCGGTCAGGGACGCTGGCGGTTGCGAGGGCGTGGGCACATCATGCAGCGGGTCGTGTATCGGGCCGGCGCCCGACAGGTAATGGCCGGGCTTGGTCCCCAGGAGGAGAGTGCCGGGGTAAGGGGGTGGGGGCCCGCCGAGATCGCCGAAGTCGGCCCCCGTTCCCGTGGTGCAGGTTCCAGGGTCCAGCGGTCCGGCCTTCGAAAGGTCAATAGGTGCGTTGCCGTTGTCCGTGACCGCCCAGTTGTTGTTCCCGTTGTCGCAAGGTGCCGGGCACGAAGGGCAAGCGCACGAGTTCACCTGGATGCTTCTTCGGGGACCGCCGCAGATCGTAATCGTGCCGTTCCCGCCCCTCCTAAATGCACCCTGGGAGAAAGGGTGTAACACCAGGATCGGCACGGGCTCGACAACTTGGACTATCGCCGCCGTGGCCTGGGCCGCGACGCCTGACAGCGAGCTGCCCAGCAAGCCCATCAGGCTGGTCTTTACCGGCCGAATGATGGTCACGCGGATCAGATTCACCGGGTAAGCAGTGAACAGGTTGACGCCAGGCTCCGCCGAGCCGGGGGGGAACTCTACGTGTACAGTGTCGCCGTTCGCTTTGTCGAACCCGTTCTTCGTGGCGTAGGCGCAGGGAGTGCGGATATCGCCGGCCGCGCAGTCAAACGGCCCCGCGCCAAAGGCGTTTTTGTTCGCCGCGGTGTTCGTGCCGACCAGGACGCTCATGATGCCGGCCTGCGCGGCTCCGTCCGCGGCGGACTGGGCCATCTGACGCTGAGCGTAAAGCTGCGAGCCGTCAATTGCCAGCCCGATGGCGGCGATCAGGCACAAGCTCAGCGCCACTACAACCAAAATCAATGCCTGCCCCTTGCTCTTCCTGTTTCGCATGTGCAGAACCCCTAGATTGTGTCGCGCCACAGCTCGCCCTCCGCTCAAAACGTAACAATCCCTTGGGCGGTCGATCCCAGCGGCACGTTGAGCCCTGGGAAAGCCGTGAAGAACGGATCGTAGTTGTAAACCACAGTCACCTGCACAACCGAACCGGCAAACCCGACCGTCGTCGGCGTCACCTGGATTCTGGTGCCGGTGGTCTGCCCGCATCCCGCCGAGAGCAAGCCGGCATTAAGAAGGCCGGATTTGGCAAAGTCCACCACGGCGGCACAGACGCTGGTCTTGGTCCACGGGCCATCCTTGGTATCGACCGCACCCGATCGCTCCTGGCCATGGACGATGGCATAGCGTAGGCCGATCTTGGCGGCGTTCGCCACATTGGTATAGACCAGCAGCATCCGGCCGAACTCCAGGCAGGCGAACATGACGAAAAACAGCTCGAGCGCGACGAAGACAAACTCAACGATCGTGCTACCCCGCCTTTTGGAAGACCTGCGCGATATTCGCATCATCGTTACTCCAACCTCATGATGGCCTGCCGGTGGATGACCAGGTTGCTGGGCAGAGTGGCGTAGAGGTTCAAGCCCGGGAAGCTGAAGCCCAACGGAACGGGCGGCACAAAGGTGTACGCCACATCCACCCAACCCACGTTGTAAAGGGGCGCCTCGGGAACCGTGTTGGGATTCTCCGCCGGCGGGCTGGCGAAGGTGCTGGGACAGGCCGACGGGTTCGGATCGAAGGGCCCGGTGGCCCCCCATGCGTACGCGCTTGCGTTGGTGCTCGGGACGCGATAGCACACCCGGATCACTAGGTTACCCGGATTCCTTAGGGAGGAAGTGTCATTCTGCACCACGGTTTGGATCGCGGCCAAGCCTGGAAAAGGTGGTGAGTTGACCGTATCTCCGCCCATGACCATGTAGTCCGCCCCAGCGCGGGCGCCGTTCGCTACCGTGATCCACGTGAAGAAAAAGGCCCCGAAATTGACCACGTTGACGATCAGAATCAGCAGCATCGGCAGCACCAGGGCGAACTCGACCAGCGCCTGGCCGCGTGGCAGCCTGCGCCGCGGCATTGTGTTGCTCATGATGCCTCCTCCCGCACGTGGGCGCCGGCGAGGAATTTCTCGAAGGTGCGGCGCTCGTCGCTGTTCAGGTAGACGAACTTGACGCCCACGCCGTCCTCGCCGACGCGCATGATTTTGGCGCGCATGGTCAGGGAGGCCTTGGGGTTGCCGTCAATGTTGGCGACCTTCAGGTAGTAGGGGTCGTATTGAAACATCATGCTGACGATAGTCCCGGGGTACCACTTCTCGGCGGTCACCACGTAGGCGCCGGCGGGGCTCACGCTCTTCACCTGGTGTCCCTCGGGTGCCGCGCCGTTCCAATAATACGCAATCACAGGTATCAACATACGCGGACACTCTCTCCGGTCCAGAAAGCGCTCCAATAACCTTTTGAACTGCCCGTTAACCATGGCAACCGTCCACTGTCGCGGCTCACCCCACGGAGAGCTTGCGCGCCTGCTGGGCTTTCCAGTGGATCTCCATTTCTTCCGGCGAACAAATCAGAAGCTCGTCGCCAACCTGCGTCTGCGAGGTGTAGATCGTTCTCGCCGGCAGTTCCAGAACGCTTTGGCAGTTCATGCGAACCGGGGTGATCCGGAAAGGGCCCAGGTGCTCGGTCAGGTGGATCACCGTCTGGTGGTCGTCCAGATACACCACGTCGATCGGGAACAGCATCCCGATGGTGTGGATCCCCTGCGACGGGACGACCCACAGACCTTCATCGCTGCGCAGTTTTCGTTTGCCCAACAGTCCCCGCAACCGCCCGAAGTGGGTGTCGGCCAGGGCGACTCCGAGGCTGAGAAACGACTGCCGCGTCTGGTTGAACACGTAAAACTTTTTCGTCACTTTCCGCTCTTTCGCCATGGGGGGAAATCTCACGCCAACCTGTCCACGCTAATGCACCGCAGCCCCGCCGCGGCAGGCGCCGGCCCGCCGCGAGGAAGCCCCCGGCTGTCATACGCTGCTTGTCGAAAGACCCGCTACCGGACGCGCTTGCGCCGGCGCTGGATCAGAATAAACAGAACGATCACGAAGCCAATCCCAGCCACCAGGCGAATCAACTCAACGTTACTCATGCCATCCTCCTTCTTTTTTGTGCGCAGGGCCGCGACGGTTAGGAAGCGGGCCTGCGGTCCTGCCGCTTCAGTTCAACAGATACTTCGCAAAACCCTCTTTCAGCGTGATCATCGCCGGCCCCAGCACCACCAGAAACAGCGACGGGAAAATGAAGAACACCAGCGGGAAGACCAGCTTCACGGTGGTCTTGGCGGCCTGTTCCTCGGCCTGCTGGCGGCGCTGCATGCGCAGGCCGTCGGAGTGCACGCGGAGCGAATTGGCGATGCTGGTGCCGAAATGGTCGGACTGAATCAGCATGGACGCCAGAGACCGCACGCTTTCCACGTCGGTGCGGTCCGCCAGGTTCTTCCAGGCTTCGGCCCGCGGGCGGCCGGCGCGCTGCTCCAGGTTCAGCAGGTTGAACTCCTCGGCGATGATGGGCTGGCTCAGCGCCAGCTCATCGGCCACGCGCAGCACGGCCTGATCCAGGCCCAGGCCGGCTTCGATGCAGATCACCATCAAGTCCAGCGCTTCCGGCAGGCCCAGCCTGATCTCGAGCTGGCGCTTGGAGATCTGATGGCCCAGCCAGAAATCGGGCAGCAGAAACCCAAGCCCCGCGCCGACGCCGTATACAAAAAACGCGCCGTAGTGATACGCCCCGGTCACGGTCGCCAGCACGCACAGAGTCACCGGGACCAGCACTTTGGCCCCGTAGAAGATGTTGACGTAAGAATCCTTGCGGTAGCCCGCCCAGATCAGCCGCCGCTGAACGACGGAAACCTCTTCCGGGCTGCGCGGCAGCGCTTTCTGCAGCGGGTCCATCACTTTTTCGAGCGATGCCTGCCGCGATCCGAGCAGCCTTTGCAGCAGGCCGCCCTCGGAGGCTTCGGGGTGCGGCAACACCACGCTGGCCAGCCGCGTCAGCACGGCCTCGCGGTAAAACACCAGCAGCACGCCGCTCGATACCAGCAGGAAGACAGCCAGAAACGTAAGTAGGATCAGTGTCATGTCAAACCTCAAACGCGAATGTTTACGATCTTACGGATCACCAGGCCGCCGAGCGTGGTCATGATGAGCGACGCGTAAATCAGTTTCATACCGGTCGGGCTCTTCCACAGACGGCTCATGTACTCGGGGTTGATCAGGTAGAGCAGGACCCCCAGTATAGGGGGCAGCAGAGTGAGAATCCAGCCGGTAAGCCGGCCCTGGGCGGTGTGCACGCGGATCTGCCGCTTGATGCGGAAACGCTCGCGAATCACGTAAGCGACCTTATCCAGGATTTCGGCCAGGTTCCCGCCGCTTTCCTTCTGAATCAGGATGGCGGTGACAAAGATGTGCATGTCGTGGATGGGCACGCGCGCGGCCAGGTTGAACATGGCCTCGCGCAACTCCAGGCCGAAGTTCTGTTCGTCAAAACATTTCTTGAACTCGTCGGCGATGGGGTTGGGGATCTCCTTGGAAACCATCTCGAGCGCCGAGATCAGGCTGTGTCCGGCGCGCAGGGCGTTGGTCATCAGATCCAGCGCTTCCGGCAGGTGCGCCTCAAAAGCGCCGAACCGCGCATTGCGCGCGTACAGCACATAAAGAAACGGCAAAGTGGCGCCGCCGGCGCCCAGCATCACCGCCAGCGGCAGCGCGCCGGTGCGCCAATACACCCCCAAGGCCACCGCCACGGCGGAAGCCACCGCGGTCAGCAGCAGGCGGGCCACCGTCCATCTCACGTCGGCTTCCCGCAGCAACTGGCGCAGCCGCGGGAACAGATCCAGCTCCTGGAGCCAGCGGTTGATCCAGGGCACCGAGCTCAGCATCTCCTGCCGCAGCAGGCTCAGGCCTTCCTCTTCCGGCGCCCGCTGGGCGGCCATGGAGATGGAGTCCAGCCGGTCCAGGATCTGCTTCTGCTCCTGGGTCGCCCCGGTGTTGAGAGCCGAGGAAACCAGCACCACGGCGGCGAAAACAGCGATGAACACGATCAGAATAATCAGTGACATAACCTGCCCACTCCTGTTAACGGAGGCGTTTGCCGGCGGGCGCACGCGGTGGCGTGCGCCAGATCCGCTAGGCGACCTCCAGCGAACGCTCAAACAGCTCCAGCGGCAGCATGATCCCGGAGATGCGGATGCGCTCCACAAACTTGGGACGGATGCGGGAGGGCGCGAACGTCCCCACCACCTTCCCATTGGCCCCAATGCCCTTCTTCTGGAACGTGAAGATGTCCTGCATGCTGATGACGTCCTGGTCCATGCCGGTGATCTCGGCGATGTTGACCAGTTTGCGGCTGCCGTCGCTCATGCGCGAAAGCTGCAGTACGATGCCCACCGCCGAGGCGATCTGCTGGCGCACGGCGCGGTCCGGCAGGTTCACGTTGGCCATGGCCACCATCGATTCCAGTCTCGACAGGGCATCGCGGCAGGAGTTGGCGTGAATGGTGGTCATCGATCCCTCGTGACCGGTGTTCATCGCCTGCAGCATGTCCAGGGCTTCGTCGCCGCGCACCTCGCCGATGATGATGCGGTCCGGGCGCATACGCAGGCTGTTGATCAGCAACTGCCGCTGCTTCACCGCGCCCCGCCCTTCCACGTTAGGCGGCCGCGTCTCCAGGCGCACCACGTTCTCCTGCTGAATCTGCAGCTCGGCGGCGTCCTCGATGGTCACCAGCCGCTCGGTCTCCGGAATGTACTTGGAGAGCATGTTCAGGAAGGTGGTCTTGCCGGCGCCGGTGCCGCCCGAGATGAGGATGCTGATGCGCGCCCGCACGGCCGCGCGGAGCACTTCCAGCATTTCCGGCGAGAGGGTTTTCGACTCGATCAGTTGCTCGGCCGACATCGGCGCCGTGCCGAAGCGGCGGATCGAGAGGCACGGGCCATCCAGCGCCAGCGGAGGAATGATGGCGTTCACGCGCGAGCCGTCCGCCAGCCGCGCGTCCACCATGGGCGACGACTCGTCGATGCGCCGCCCCACCTGCGCCACGATGCGGTCGATGATCTGCAGCAGGTGCGCGTCGTCGCGAAACTTCACCGGCACCTTTTCCAGGATGCCGTTGCGCTCGATGAATACCAGGTCCTTCTTGTTGACCAGGATGTCGGAGATGCTGCCGTCCTTCAGCAGCGGCTCGAGCGGCCCCAGGCCGAAGATCTCATCGATCAAGTCCGATTGGAGCCTCTCTTTTTCCGTGGCGCTCAGAGGCACCTTTTCCTTGGCGACGATTTCCTGGATCAGCACCGCAATGGCCTGTTTGGCCTTGCCGTTGTTGACCGTGGACAGCTTTTCCAGATCCACCTTGGACAGCAGGGTGCGATGGACGTCGATTTTCAGTTGTTGGAAGTCGGGGGTTTCCATAGTGTCGTTTCTCGGCTGCTGCGCGTCGGGGCGTCAGTCAAACAAGCCCCAGCCTTTCTTCTTGCCCGTGTCGGGCGGCTTGCCGCACGCTTCCCGGGCCATGGCGTGCACGGCCCGGGAGACGGCGGAATCTTCGAGCGCCAGCGGCGCGCCCGTGTTCAGCGATCGCCGCACGCCGAAATAGTCGTTGGGAATTTTCCACTTCAGCGGCAGCGTCAGCGCTTTGGCGATGCGCTCCTCGTCGATCTCGATCTTGCGCGGGTCGTGGCGGTTCAAAACGATCTCGATGCGATGGTGCGCGTCGCCGCTGCCCTGCAAGTGCGAAATCAGCCGCTGCGTGTTGCGGAGCGTGGGGATGTCGGCCTGGGTCACCAGGTACACCACGTCGGCCATCTCGAAGACGGTCTGCGCGCCACCACCCAAGCTCGGCCCGGCGTCCACCACCACGTAGGGATACCGATCTCGCAGGATGTAGAGCAACTTCCCCAGGGTGCCGTCCTGCACCAACGGCGTCGGCTCATAGTGGTCCGGCGCTGCCAGCACCGCCACTCCGCTCTTGTGTTCCACCAGCAGGCTGGAGACGAAATCCTGGTCCAGCCGGTCGGGGTTGCGCAGCGCTTCGAACACCGTGAAGCGCGGCTCCAGCCCCAGCACGACGGAGATATCGCCAAGCTGTACGTTGAGGTCGACCAGCACAACCTCCCGCGCCGCCTCCTTCTGCAAGGCGATGGCAAAATTGCTGGCCATCGTGGTCACGCCCGTCCCGCCCTTGGCGCCCCAGAAAACCAGCACCTTGCCAGTAACCTTCTTCTGCCGGTCCACCTCCACACGCCGGGCGGAAGCCCGGATCACCGCCTCCGCCAGCGCGTTTTGCGAAATCGGCTCCGTCAGAAACTCCCGCGCCCCCGCCCGCATGCAGTTCACCAGCAGCTCCGGATCCCGGTTGCTGGAGTACGCCATCACCGTGATGGCGCCGTTGCGGCTGCAGATGTTCTCCACCAGATCGAGGGCCACTTCCGGATCGGCGTCCAGGTCCACCACCACCACGTCGCAATCCGAGCCGGTGAGCTTGGCCAGATGACTGAAGTTCGGGTAGGCGCCAAGCTCGCCGGCGATGCTTACCTGCTGCTGCTGGAAGGCCTGAGCCAGCGCCTTGCGCCGGCTGTCGTCAGGGCCAATCAACACGACCGACAGCGCATTCATGCGTACGGTTCCCTGTCCGTGTTCGAAAGTTGAGTTCACCGTGTTGTTCCGCTTCCAGTTCCAGTTGCGTTGGGGCCGAGAGGCATTTCCACCTTAGACACTCTCTCGGCGCGGATCATCTCAATTACCGCCATTTCCGGCTTCGGCGGAGGCGGAGGAGGCGTCGCCAGCGGGGGCGGCACCGGCACCTGTCTCCGGCGAGCCACCCGAACCGGCCCTGACGCCGGCGCTTCGGCCTTCAGGACGGTCCCGCCGTACAGCGCCCCGCGTCCCACGGCCGCCATGTTTTCCTTATCCTTGGCGTTGTCGGAGGGGTTGCGGAGCACCAACTGAATGCGACCCTCGTTGGCCGCCAGCGTCAGCTTGGCCGAATCTTCCGGCGAGCACAGCAGCGTCACCACGTTCACGCGCTCGGCCTTGCCGGTAGCATCCGGCTGGATCTTCTCGCCGGCCGCGAGCACCTGCACGTTCTCCAGAATGGTTTTGGTCAGCGGCTCGTTGCCGCCGCGGCCCACCCCTGGAGTGCCGGTCAGCAGCACATCGACTCGGGTGCCCGGTCCGACGAACCCCGCCACGGCCACCACGTCATCCACGCGGATGGAGACGGCCCGCATCCCTTCCGGAATCACCGCCGGCAGGCCCGCGCCGGAGCCAACCGGCGCCAGTTTCGCCTCCAGAATGGCTTCGTCCTGAAAGGTCGGGTACAAAACCGCCCGGCCGACCGCGTCGGAAACCTTTGTGAAGGATCCCTGCGGAGCAGGTCCCGCCGCCCATTCTCCCACCCTCAGGTCCGCCTCGGAGAGCTTCGCTCCGATGTCCAGGTTCCTCGCCGCCATCACGATGTGGGAATTCGTGGAGGCGGAGGCCCTTGCGCTCTGCTTAAGCTTGTTCATCACAAAAAGGCTGGCCGCTGCGGCGATCAGCAGGGCCAGCACAAAGGTGGCTATCAATCTTGACTTATTCATTTTTCTTCTCTCCTCCTACAAGTGTTGCTGCCCGCCGACAATGTTACACGGCGTAAAAAGAAAACATTGTACCGATGGCGATGGCCACCGCATAGGGCAGGTGGATCGCCTCCGGGTTTCCGAGCACGGCAGTCCGATGCGGCCGAATACCGTTGATCGGAAACTCCGCCAGCAGATCGGCTGTGCTGTCCAGGCACCGGCCGAGCGAGCGGTGCCGGATGGCGTAAGCGAGCGCCAGGAATCCCCCGGCTATCGCCGTCATCACCAGAGCGGAAACCATCTGCGCCGGGCCGATCCAGGCGCCCACTGCGGCCAACAGCTTGAGGTCGCCCAGGCCCATGCCTCGCAAGTAACAAAGAAACGCCGCTGCGGCAGCCCCCAGGCCGATCCCGGCCAAGCTCCGCGTCACCCCTTCCCAGCCTCCGGTCACGCCCCCGGCCACCAGGCCGGCGGCCAGAAACGGGGCCACCAGCAGATTCGGAATCCGCCGGCTGTGCAGATCCGTGAGCGCCGCAATCAGCAGCACGAGGAAGGTTAGCCACCAGGTGATATATTGCATCATATCAGTTCAGTCACGTCCAGCCATTTCTTCGTGAGGGGTGCGGTTGATGGCACCCCCCGAAGCCGCGATCAGATCCTATCAGAGATCCGCTTATTGCCGATGTCGGCCCACACGCTGCCGATGTCCCCAGCCACGGTCTTTCCTGCCCGCCGTGGCGGCCTGAGCAATCACCGCCACCTTTCAAAATTTCTGGAGAGGGGGACCCGAGTCCGGGCACCCCTCCCGGAAACGATCATGTGGTGTAAAGAATCAGCTTGCTGCCGATGTTGGTGAAGGCGTTGTTGATGTCCTTAGCCACCGTCTCCATACCGGCCGTCGCGGCGAGAGCAATCAGCGCCACTACCAGCGCGTACTCGATCAAGTCCTGGCCGCTCTCGTCCGCCAGAATCTGCATTCCGGTGTACAGCTTCCACAAAAGCTTTTTCATTTGCGTTTGTTCTCCTCTTTGGATGGTTACTTTCGCTCCCACCCACGCAGGCAAAGCAGCCTGCGGGAGGGAACTCTGTGGCCTGAGCAATTCTGGGACCACCTGCCGAAAGGCGCCGCAGTTGTCTGGGATGAGTCGCTTAGACGGACGCGCGCGCGCTCACCCGGTCGCAGTGTGAACGGCTGTATACAGGCTTCAACGCCCGGAGTGACTCTGTGTATACGCGCGACCCGGCGCCGCCACGGTGGGGAACAGCGCGCGCAATTGCGCCGCGGGGATTAGAAATTTCCGGCCCTCCGCAACGGCCGCGCGCAGCTCGCCCGGCGGGAATCGATCGCTCAGTTTCTGGAGGTACTCCTGGTACTCTTCGCCCGGGGGCAATGGGAAGATCACGAAGCTGTTGAAGCGGCCGGGCGGCAGCTTGCCGAGCAGAACTGTTTCGCGGCGCTCCATGGCGAAAACCCGCTCGCCGGCCGGAAACTGCAACTCGGGGTATTGCACGGTCAGATAGTCGGGCAAGTAGTAACCAGCGTGGCGGTAGCCCAGGAAATGCGCATCCACGCCGACGATGAGCGTGTCGGAGGGCCCGCCGAGCGAGCGCACGCTCGACAGTCCCCGCGTCAGCTCGCGCTCGAAGTTCCGCACCGATCGGTATGAGCAATACAGCGGGGCGAGAAGGAAGAAGGCGGTGTTGATCGCGGCGAACGCCCCTACCAGGAACATCTTGCCGCGGCGCATGGGCGCCCCGCCGTACCAGACCGCCGCCCGCCAACCCAGCCATGCAAACACCGGGGGCGAAAGCACCAGCAGGTAGCCGCTGTTGACGAACACGAAAAACACAAACGTAAAAAACAGCAGTCCCGGCAGGATCCAGACCCAGGTGAAAACCTTCTTGTCACGATCGGACGCCGCGGCCGGCGAGGCCAGGCAGGGCAGACACGAAGCGGCGCCGAAGCAGATCCCGTAGCCGCCCGCGATGTAGCAGAAGCGGGCGACCGACATCGCGATCGAAGAGTTCACCACGGTGCGCTTCGCCGGGACCATCCTCCACAGGCGATAGAGGGCGCCGAAGTAGACCGTTGCGCCGCCGCTTGCCGCGAGCATGGGAACGAACCAGGCAAGTACGCTTAGTACCAGCGCTCCCGCACCGACGATCCTCTGGTCCCAGCGCGCCCGGCGCAGCGAGAGCAGCCACAGCGGCCCCAGGAACAGAAGGGTGGACTGCCGAAAACCCGCCGCGATTCCCAATGCCACCGCCGCGGGCACCAGGAACCAGGCACGCCCCTGGTATGCCCGCCAGCAGAGATACCCCACCAAAGACGAAAAGAAGGCCTCCAGAATGTAGGTGAGCGCCACGATGCCGTGGAACCAGCAAAGCGGCGAGAACAGGAATAGCAGGCCGGCGAAAACCGCCGCACGGCGCCCAAACCACTCGCTGGTGAGGGCATACATCATCCCGGCAGCGGCGCAGCTCGCCACAATGCTCAAGGCCACCAGAGCGGTATTGGCGTCTGGAAAGGCCCGCTGGGCCAGCCTGCCCAGGCAAACATAGAGGAAATAGCCGGGCGGATGCGGCTGATGCACCGTCGGATCAAAGTGGCCCATGCCCAGCGCGAAGTTCACCGAGTCGAGATCGTAAAGATAGTGGCTGCGGAACAGAAACCGTGTGAGGCCGACGCCGCTGATCAACAGCAGGGAATCACACGCGGGGCGGGATGTCACGGCAGCCCCTGCAAGCAGCCGCCGGCCCGCCCGATGGCTCCTGAATTGCATAAATCAGTTGCTCGGCCCCTCAGTGAGCCTGGATCGGATACTCTTGTATACATGTCAGGGAAACTGCCCCACTTTTATCATACGTCCGCGCGCCCGCTGTTTTGCAGCGAGCGGCCCACCTGCGATGTTCACCGACCGGTTCGCCCCGTTGAGCTATGAGAACCATGGGAAAGAAGATTCTGTTCGCAGCCGCCTGGATCGCCATGCTTTTGCTGGCCGCCGACATCCTGCAGCCCCTGCGCACGCTGGTGACCAAGCCGATTGTGGAAGGATGTCTCATCCCGGACTTCATGCAGTTTTACCTCGCCGGAAAGCTCGTTCGCGAAGGCCGCAGCGCGGAACTCTATCACCCCCCAACGTATGAGGCGATGGCGGCTGAGCTGGGCGCCCAGGGTAATGGAGTCTATTCTTATCGCTTCAACCGCCCCGCCTTCGCCGCGTTGCTGTCGGTGCCGTTTAGCTGGTTCTCCTACGTGACGGCCGCCCGGATCGGGGTGCTGGCCAACTTCGCGTTCCTGGGGTTCCTGGTCTGGAAGCTGCCG
>DASQHK010000636.1:0-4518 GCA_035632135.1 Bryobacterales bacterium | reverse complement strand
GGGCTGCGACACCATGATCACCAGCGAATGGGGGACGCCAAACATGTTTGAGAACGGCGTCAACCCCGAGTTACTCCTGGCGGGAAAGTACGGCCACCAGTTGCACGTGTGGGACCTGCGGCGCCGGCGGCATCGCCAAGTCCTGGATCTGGGGCCCGAGCAGCAGAAGGTGCTCGAGTTGCGCCCAGCGCACGATCCGGCTCAGGCATACGGATTCGCCGGCGTCGTGACTTCGCTGAAAGATCTCTCGGGGTCAATTTGGCTCTGGTACAGAGACCAGAGCGGCAACGGCGAGTTCAAGGTGCGTAAGGTGATCGAGATCCCGGCCGAGCCGGCGGATCCCGAATTGCTGCCGCCGCTGCTGAAGGGGTTCAAAGCCGTGCCGCCGTTCGTCACAGACCTCAACCTTTCGCTCGACGACCGATACCTGTACGTCTCCTGCTGGGGAACCGGCGAGCTGCAACAGTACGATGTATCGGATCCGTTCAGCCCGAAGCTCACAGGTTCGGTGAAGATCGGCGGCGTCGCGCGACGCAGGTCCCATCCGAGCAAGCAGAACACGGCTCTCAATGGCGGACCCCAGATGGTGGAGATCAGCCGCGATGGGCGGCGCGTCTATGCCACCAATTCCCTCTATTCCTCCTGGGACGACCAGCTCTACCCGGACGGCATCCGCGGTTGGATGGCCAAGGTCAATGTCGGTGAGAACGGCGGCATACACCTCGATCAAGACTTCTTGCTGGAGTTCGACGGGTTACGTCCCCATCAGGTTCATCTCGATGGGGGGGACGCTTCTTCGGATTCCTACTGCTACTCGGGGTGAACCATGGAAACTCAACACTTGTTGCCTCTAACCACGATCCTGTTGCTGGGCGCCTTTCATGGCATCAACCCCGGGATGGGCTGGCTCTTCGCCGTCGCCTTGGGCATGCAAGAGCGGCGGCAAGGGGCGGTGTGGCGGGCCTTGATTCCACTCACGCTCGGACACGGGATGGCCATCGGCGCAGTGATATTGATCGCCGTGGCGGCAGGGGTGGCTGTGCCGGCCGCCTCCTTGAAACTACCGGTGGCGGTGACGCTCGCTGCGCTCGGTGTTTACCGCCTGATCCGCCACCGTCACTTCAGCGGCGGCGGCATGCGCGTGGGAATGGGAGGGCTGACTGTGTGGTCCTTCTTGATGGCTACCTGTCATGGAGCTGGGCTGATGGTCCTCCCGGTATTTCTCGGCATGACCGTGCCAGCCCAAGGTGCTAGTTGCCACGCCGCCGGCGCCGCCTCGGCGAATGCCGCTACGGCCGCGGCAGCAACCCTGGTTCACGGGATGGGTTATCTGGCCGTGACCGCCGCAGCGGCTTGGGTTGTTTTTGCGAAATTGGGAGTCGGCATTCTCCGCACGACGTGGTTTAACCTCGACTTGATCTGGGCCGTCGCGCTGATTGCATCCGGAATCCTAACGGTCGCGGTGTGAGCGCCGCGACCGTCCTTCAAAGCACGTGCGTGTACCCTTTACATCGACAGAGCACGGCGGATCGCCTCCGAGCCCAGGAACTG
Organism: Bryobacterales bacterium; assembly: GCA_035632135.1. GTDB lineage: Bacteria > Acidobacteriota > Terriglobia > Bryobacterales > JACQDG01 > DASQHK01. The sequence goes on along the minus strand of DASQHK010000636.1, from coordinate 2,967 downwards.
TCGCCGGAGCCGCTCCTCAATGAGAGAATCAGCCAACACATGAATCACGTGGCGGCATCGGCCCCGGTAATGCTCGGCAAGAGAGACATCGCGGTACGCTGAGGCCATCTCGGCCGCAGCCAGCAGTACACGCCACTCGATGAGAGGACAACGGTAGCGCTCGAGCAGTCGGAGCGCCGTCTCGTATTCGCTCTGAGCGTCTGCGAACCGCTCCTCGGCGGCCGCCACGTCACCCAGGATCTTATGACCCCAGGCCAGGTGTTTTCGGGCTTTGCGGGGCTCGGCGAGTGCTACGGACTCCAACGCGCAGCGCTGCGCCTGCCGGGTATCGCCTCGCAGGAGCCAGTAGCGGGCCAGTTCCGCTTTCGTCCGGATGTTGTAACGCCAGCGGAACCAAACGTCGGCCTCGAAGATGTCCTCGGCCCGGCGGAGGTGCTCCAGAGCCAGGTGTGGCTCACCAATGGCGATGTAGTCCTGGGCCAGATTTACGTGAGAATTCGCCTCCGGCTTTCCGTATCCGTTCTCGCGCGCCATGTGGGCGCCCTCTGTGTCGAAGCGCAGCGCGGATTCGAAGTCCTGCAATTCCCGGTGTACCCAGCCAAACGTGTTCGGATAGCGTGACAGCCAGAAGCGCTCTCTGTTTTTCTCGGCCAGCCTCATTCCCTCTTCCAAATCCTGCAGTCCCTCGGAGAGCCGGCCCTGATTGAAGAGTGCCATGCCGCGTACAAACAGGTTCATCACGATGTGGTAGGGCAAAGCCAGATCGCGCGATCTCTGCAAGGTCCAGTCCAGCGTGCGGTGGGCCGATTCGTAGTTGAGCTGCCAGGCTTGAAGCAAGCCCGAAAATGTGACCGCCTCCAGCGCATGCGGCGGCGAACCATGTTCCATCAGCACTGGTGCCGAGCGGCCAAAACGCTCTTCGGCCTCGTCCGTTGCTCCGAAACACATCCGTTCCAGGCCGAGGACGACCTCCGCCGAAGCCGTTGCCAGCCCCGATCTCGCGGCCTGAGCGATAGCCAGGGCGTGGCTCGCCGTTTCGCGTGTTGTCTCCATCCGCCTTTGATAGAACTGGGTCAAAGCCCTTGCGCAGATCGCATTCGCCCGTGCCTCGACATCGCCGAGGGCCTGCGCCGCCCTCTCCGCCGTCTCAAAATCGGCGGCAGCGTCCTCGAACCGGGAAAGCACCAACTGGAGCTGGCCCAACTGCGAAGAGGCTTCCAACACGCGAGAGTGGCACGCGGAACCATCTAGTTTTTGTGCGTTGGTTATGGCTTTCCGGGACAAGCTCACCGCCTCTTCGTTCGCATACAAGCGAGTGGCATTCGCGGCCGCAGCGATGAAGAAGTCGGCTGCCCGCTCATAGTCGCGCCCCGCCTCGAACAGCATCGCCAGGCGCGACGCCACCGACGACGGCGAAGTCCGGTACCGCGCCAGCAGGGCCTCGGCGGCTGCTTTGCTCAGTGCCGCCTTTCGGCTCGGCGTCAAGGCCTCCTCGATGGCGTGCTGGTAAAGGACGTGGGCGAAAGCATAGGAGAGCGACAGGGTGGAATCCGGAAATTCTTTTTCGTGGAGCCGCCGGACGAATGCATGCACGCGCTCAAGCCGCTGGAGCTGTTCCTCCACCACCGCGGCGTCGAGCCTCAGCACGTCGGCGATAACGCGGGAGTCGAACTCCTGACCCTGCACGGAGGCCGCAGCCAGCAGCTCCAGCTCGTCTTCGCCCAGACGATCGATCCGGCACTGGATCATACTGCGGACCGACTCGGGCAGATCGCGTTCCAGCAAATCGAGTGATCTCTCTAGCGTGCCTCGCTGGCGTAAGTGCCGGACCAGATCCGTCATGAACAGCGGATTGCCCTCCGTACGGCGGTAAATGAACCCCGCCAGATCCGCGTCGAGGCGCTGGTCCGAAAACTCCAGGCTCAAATAAGACGCAACGTCGTCATGGTTCAATAGCCCGGTGTGCACCTCGCGGCACAGATTCCTTCTTTGCAGCTCCTGACGGACCGCGATGAAGGGATGCCGAGCCAGGATCATCTCGGAAGGCCGGTAGGCAACGATTACGAGCAGGCGAACCGCAGCCAGCCTCTGCGATAGGTACGCCAGCAGATCGGCAGTGGAAGCATCCGCCCAATGGAGATCGTCTAGGAACAGAATGAGGGGCTGAACACGAGCAATCTCTTCGAAAAACGCAGCCAGCTCGCGCTTCATCCGCTCCCGCGATGCGGTCTTCGCGTCGGCGGCGACCGTGGAAAAGGAGGGATCAGCGGAGGCCCACAACGGCGCGACTTGCACGTACCAGGTCGGCGCAACCAGTTTCATCATCTCTGCCATCTCGTGCTCACAGCCGCCTGCGAGCAGGCTCTCGAGCGCCTCGAAAATTGGCAGATAGGCCTCGCTCGCGGCCAAGCTCTCTGAACATCGCCCCATGGCGATCGCGCAATTGAGTCCGCGGAGGCGACCTTCCGCAAAAAACCGCTCCACTAGCGTGCTCTTGCCGATGCCGGGCTCCCCCGCAATGCAAAGCACCAGGCCCTGACCGGAGCAGGCAATCTGCAATCCGGAGAACAGCTCCGCAAGCTCCTTGGTGCGACCCACGACGTGACCCGTGAAACGGCGCTCCGCCGGGGCGACGATACATTGCGAAGCCAGCGCTGCCCGCGCAGCCTCCAGTCGTTGCTCCCAGGACGTGGTCGGCTGGTCGGGTGCGCCTTTCCGAGCTGGCGCCCCTTCATCTGCCGGCTCCACGGCCAACGTGACATCAGCGATGAAACGATATCCTTGCCCGGGAACAGTTTGTACGTATTGTTGGCCGGCTTCCTTGCCCCCCAACGCTTTGCGCAGCACCGTCAGATTGTGTGCCAGGTTGCCTTCTTCCACGACGGCATCCGGCCAAACCGCCTTCATGAGTTCGTCTTTACTGACAAGCCGGCCGCAATTCTCAACGAGCACTCGAAGTGTGTCGAA
>DASQHK010000635.1:0-4348 GCA_035632135.1 Bryobacterales bacterium | reverse complement strand
TTCCCTCATGCTCGCTCTGGCGAGCCGCGAATGTAGGACGTTCCCCACCGCCGACCGCAAGCTCGACGGCGGCGTCCTGAAATCGCAACAAAGACTCGCGCGGGCTACGAGCGGTCGGTGCAGCGGCGACGTGCGCCTGCTGCTACGCAAGGTAAGGTTGTCACGAGCCGGGCGCGACGGAGACTCAAAGCTTCGGAACCGCGGCCGGCGCGGTGCGGCCCCAGTCGGTCTCCAGACAATAGTGCACGATTTTATGGTAGTAACTGCGGATGGGCGGCAGCGTCAGGCCGCTGCCCGCCAGGGCTTCCGAGGCGTGACGGTTTTCAAACACCTGAAAGATGCCCAGGTGAGGCAGAAAGTAACCAAGCACGCGCAGCAACTCGTTCAGCAGCCGGTCAGTGCCACGCCGCATCCTCGCTACATATTCCTCATATTCTACGAGGCTGACCAGCTTGGGCAGGCGCAGCGGGCTCAGGCGCCGCCCCACCGGGTGCTTCTGGAAAATCCCGGCCGTCAGATCGATCATCTGGCCCGCCGTCAGGCTGGCCTGCTGGCCCGCGCAAAGCTGGTAGATACGGCCCGGGACGAAGCGGCTGTCGAACAGGCAGGCGAGCGACGACGACGCCCAATCGCTGGGAATCAAGTCGATGGGCGCCGCCGGATCGCACGGCGCCACCGCCAGCACGTTGCGCGGCAGCACCCGCAAGAGCTGGTGAACGTGGTTGAATTGCCGCACCTGGCCGGTGGCCGAATCCCCGATCACAGAGCTTAAGCGGAACACCGCGAGCGGCAAGTCGCTCATAGCCCGGATGACCAGTTCCTCCGCCTCGTACTTCGATTGCTGGTAAGTATTCAGAAAACCATCCGAGTGGCGGAATGGCGCCTCCGGCACCCGGCCGGCAGCGCGCCCGGCCACATAGACGGTGCTCACATGGCCGAATTTTTGCAGTCGCCGGCAGCCGCGCGCCACCTGCAGCAGGTTCTCGGTGCTCCCGACGTTCGCCGCGCGCGCCTCTTCGATGGGCAAACCGAACCGGGTTTCGGCGGCGCAGTGCAGGATTTCGGTCACGGAATTTCGGAGATGCTGGAGAGTGACGCCATCGAGCCCGAGGCCCGGCCGCATGAGGTCGGCTTCGAGTGCCGTAAGGCCGGAAATGCGGCTCAGCTCGGCGGCCTTCTCCTGCCGGCGCGTAAGCGCCACGATCCGGCGGTCCGGTCTTGCCGCCCGCAAACGATCGAGCAGCTCCCTGCCGAGCAAGCCGGTCGCCCCGGTTAGCAGCAGCATTGGCTGGGCAGAGGCCATCAAGCTGCTGCGGTTTCGGCGGCGCGGAAGCCCGCTGGGCGCGCCGTGAAGGTGTAACCGCCGGTGAGAGCCAGCTCGTAGGTTTGGCCGCCGAAGACCTCCGGAAGAGTGAGGGAGAGCCGCTTTTGGTGAGGACTAAATTGCCAGGACACGGGCGTTCCGTTTTCGAGATCTTCGCGTATTGCGGCTCCCGACCGGGAGCCGGCATCGGGCCGTCAATAGCCCGCGAGCACCGCGGCGCTCGTTTCACCCGGCGCGAACAGCGCGTGGGGCCGCAATTCGCAGCGGCCGCTCAGAGCAAAGCCGTGGTCGCCGAGGATTTCCCCCTCCGATCGCAGCACGGCGCGCACGGGCTCCGCGAGCGCCGCGTCAGCTCCCAAGTCGCGCAACATCCGCGCAAAATCCGGGAAACGCAGGAGCACGTGAAACTCGGCCTCGGCGCGGCGCTGCGAATAATCGAGCACGCCTTCATTCGCGCCCGGCGCCGGACTCTCGTCAAGGTCGATCACAAGCGGGCCGGAATGAAGTTCCCTGCCCTGCCACTCGACCACCACGCCTTCGGGCGCCGCGGCCGCCAGACGGGTGATCCGAAAGGGAATGCGTTCGTGATTCATTTGCAGGTCCTCCTTGGTGGTTCAAAATTATAGCACCGCAGACTTCGCCGCCTTCGCTGAGGGCCGTAACTGGTCGAGCATCCCGCCGGCGGTCACAAACGTGTAGCCCCGAGCGCACAGCTTCGGCAGGATCTGCCGCATGGCCTCAACGGTGTTGCGGCGATCTACGCGCGCCGCGGTGCGGTCGCCGTCGTGCAGGCAGACGATGCCGCCTTCCGACGCGTGGCTCACCACGTGCCCGGCGATCTCGGCCGCCTCCCACTCCCAGTCGTAGCCGATCACGGTCCACATCACGCCGGTCAGGCCGTGCTCGCCCAGCGCGGCTCGCAGGCCGAACCAGCGCGCTCCGTAAGGGGCGCGGAACAAGCTCGGCTGGACGCCTGTCGCGTCGAAAACCGCCTGCTGCGTCCGGGCGATCTCTTCCCGGATGCGGCCCGCCGAGCAGCCCGGCAGCCGGGGATGCGAGTACGTATGATTGCCGATCTCATGGCCCGCCTCGGAAACCTGTTTCGAGATGGCCGGGAGCCGCTCCACGTTTTGGCCGCATTGGAAGAACGTCGCGCGGGCCGAGAACAGATCGAGCAGTTCCAGAACTTGTGGCGTGGCTTCGCTGGGGCCATCGTCGAATGTCAGCACGATCTGTTTTTTCCCGCTCGGACCACGCCAGATGCTCGGCCCGAAAAACGGCGACGAGCGCCCACGCACGGCGTAGGCCATCAGCACCGCCCCCGCTGCCGGAACTGAAACCGCGATTTCGGGAAGCATTTGCTACCATTATCAACGAAAGCGACCCGCCCGTGACTCGAACCCCCGTGACGCGAACTATGGAAAACGCCGAGATCGCCTCCCTGCTCTATGAGACGGCTGACCTGATGGAAATCGCGGCCGAGGATCCGTTCCGCATCCGCAGCTACCGCAACGGCGCCAATGCGATCGAGTCGTATCCGGACCGCGTGGCCGACATCGTAGCCGATCCGAATCGCGACGTCACCGAGATCCGCGGCATCGGCAAGGGCCTGGCGGCGGTGCTGAAAGAGATCGTGGAGCGCGGCAGCTTCGAGCGCCGCGACCTGCTCCTGGCCAAGTACCCGCCCACCGCGCTCGAGCTGCTCAAGATCCAGGGGCTCGGGCCGAAGAGCATTGCCGTGCTCTACGAGCACTACCGGGTCAGCACGATCGACGACCTGGAGCGCATCTGCCGCGAGGGCAAGCTGCGCGAACTGCCGCGCATGGGCGAGAAGCTCGAGCAGAAAGTGCTGCGCTCCATCGAGCAATACCGCCGCAGCGCCTCGCGTTACCTGCTCGATCACGCCGACCGCGTCGCCGCCGAGATCGCCGCGTACCTCGCCGAAACTCCGGGCGTCGAGGAGGTGACTCCGGCGGGCAGTCTCCGCCGCCGCAAAGAAACCATCGGCGATGTGGACCTGCTCGTGACGGGGCCCGATCCGGCGCCGGCGCTCGAGCGCTTCATCAAATTTCCCAAGGTGCGGGAGATCCTGGCAAAGGGTGAAAACAAGACCAGCGCCAAGATCGGGCATGAAGGACTGCAGGTAGACGTCCGCGTCCTCGACCGTTCCAGCTACGGCTCCGCGCTCCAGTATTTCACCGGCAGCAAGGACCACAATGTAGCCCTGCGCAACCGCGCCATCAAGATGGGCTACAAGCTCAGCGAGTATGGCCTGTTTCGCTCCAGCGATGAGGCAAAAATCGCTGGTACAACCGAAGAGGAGATATACCTCAAGTTAAACTTGAAGTGGATTCCGCCCGAGTTGCGCGAGAACACCGGCGAGATTGAGGCCGCCGCCGAGGACCGGCTTCCTGTGCTGGTTGAGCTTTCGCAAATTCGCGGGGACCTTCACGCCCACACCACGGCCACCGACGGCCGCAACTCCATCGCCGAGATGGCCACCGCGGCTCGCGCCGCGGGCTACCAATACCTGGCCATCACGGATCACTCCAAGGCCCTGGCCATGGCCAACGGCCTCGATGAGAAGCGTCTCGTCGAGCAGATCAGCGAGATCCGAAAAGCGGCGGCCGAATTCCCCGATCTCACGCTGCTCGCCGGATGCGAATGTGACATCCGCCAGGACGGTCGCATGGACCTCGACGACGAAGCGCTGGCGCAACTCGACATCGTGATCGGCAGCGTCCACAGCTACATGAACATGGAGGCGGCTGCCATGACCGACCGGCTGTTGCGCGCCATCGAGAACCCCTACGTCAACATTCTGGGCCATCCGACGGGCCGCCTTCTGCTGCGGCGCGACGCGTTCCCCTTCGACTTCGAGCGCGTGGTGGCGGAGGCGGTCCGGCGCAAGGTGCATTTCGAGATCAACGCCAGCCCGGAGCGCCTCGACCTCTCTGCTAACCTGCTGCGCGTGGCCAAATCGAAAGGCGCCCGCTTCGTCATCTCCACCGACGCTCACCACAC
>DASQHK010000634.1:0-9353 GCA_035632135.1 Bryobacterales bacterium | reverse complement strand
AAAGGGTATTAGGGGTTAATTCCGGTTTGACGCAGCTAGTGCAAGCTCCCCGCCGCTGTCGCCTGGGCGGCCGCCGCGCCGTCCTCTGCCATGCGGGCCCGGAGCGTGGCGAGGCCAAGGAGGTCGTGAAGCTCACGGTAGCACCGCTCCAGGAGGGGATAGGTTTTTGCGCGCGTCTTCGGCGAAGGGTTAGTCTCCAGTGGCTTCAACACCTCCAGCGCGGGCTGAAAGGCACCCATCTTTACGTAACAGTCACCAAGAGCATGGCGGCAGACGGCATCCATCGGTGCTTCGGCCAATGCTACCTTGAACTTTTCCGCTGCGTCCCGAAATGCAGACGAGAGCCCCGAGTCTCTGAGCACCACTCCGTACTCCCGAAAGATTCTCACGCGATCAGGGCCGCGGGCGGGAGCGTTTTCTGCAGCCAGTTCATAGTGGCGTAGAGATCCAGCGACTTCGCATCGCTGGTGGCGGTAGAATTCTGCCAATTCCCTATGCAGTTGCCAGCTGCGGGCATTCCGCTCCAAACCCAGCTTGAAGTATTCCTCCGCTTTGTCCAGTTCACCGTTCGATAGAAAGTTCCGGGCCACTTCGAGCAGAGTAAGCTCGGGATTTCGCTCACCGCGGCGAACTTTCTGAACCAGCTGACGCTGGGCGGGATCGACGATCTCATTGGCTTGGTACCAGTCGTTGAGCCTCTTACGCACTGAGCCCTCGTAGCCAGCGTGCTTTGCGATCTCCCGGTAGACGAAGGTGTTGGTGACGGGCAATAGAGAGTGCACGATGTCCCGGTAACTTGGGTCGTACTGCCGCTCGACCAAGGAGTAGCTCTTAATTTCCTCAAGCTCGTCGGCGACCTCGTGGATCGCCAAATCCGCGCCCGCCGCGATGGCCTCGACGGGAAGCGGGCGCCCGATCAACGAGAGGACCTTGAGTACGGCCTGCTGCCTCGGGGCCAGCTCCTCGTAGACCCGGCGAAATGAAAACTCGACCAGCTCTTCTCCGTGCTTGCTCTGGCTCACAAGGGTTTCTGCGGCCTGGATGGCCCTCTCAGGGGTCTTTGCCCGGCCCACGAACCACTCGATGACGAGGGGGATTAGGTCGCAGGACTTTACGATTTTGGTCTTTTCCGCAGCCGACATATCAGCCAGGAAGTGTTTTCCAACCGACCGCGCGATCGAGTTCAGAAACTCCACCGCTTCGCCCTCTTCGAACGGGCCTACGTCCACTGGCTGAACCGCGACCCTCACCCGTGCCTTCCGGGAGGTCACTATCGCCCTTGTTGGAAGCGGAAGCTGCTCCAAAAACTGGATGATCCTCGGATCGTCCACAGTTTCCAGATTGTCGACCAGCAGCAGGCCCTTGAACTCGCAAAGAAGGCTCTGCCTAATCGCACGAAGTTGCTCGTCGTGGGGGAGGTCCTCAAACTCGCTGAAGCCCGTGACCTCGCAAATCTCCCGGAGCAAGTCCGTCAACGACGACAAGGTCGGCGCGAAAGGAACGATGCCGGCGGAGGTCAGAGCGCGGTCCTTGGCGGTCACAGAGACTATAAAGTCAAACTGCTTGCGCTGGTAAGCATCCAGTGTGGCCCAGCAAGCCAGCGCGGTCTTGCCCACCCCGCCGATGCCAGCGAGCGAGGTGACAAAGGTCCGATCACTTGCGAGCCCCTTGGACACGGCGTCGCAGAGAGAACCTCTTGAGATAAAATGCCGGTAGTCGGGCCGCAAGATTCTGAAGCACGGTTCGTCGATCTCGTAGCTCGTCCCTCCGGGCCCGACTCTGTGCTGGCGGGCGAACTCGATGGCGTCGGTGCCTCGTAGAATCCTCGTTTCATCGCCTACGCGAACGCACAGGTCGCCAACCTTAAGTTTCCCGCTGGGCGAGTCCGCCATCGCCCGGAGGGGAGCGTGAGCCTTTGGAGGAACAATTGCCACGCCCAGATATCGCTGGTTTTGCTGAATGAACTCACGAGAGAAGCTGACCCAGAAGCGGTCTCCTACGTACCGGCGTATCTTGTCATTGAATATCTTTGTATCGACCCTCTGAGTCGCTCCGACAAACTCAAAGGTAGAGTTCCGAATGCCGAAAAGCAACACACCGCCTCGGGTGTTGTGGAGGGCCAACACGTCAGCTGCTATGCCGGCCCACGACTCCTCGCCTGAGCCCCTGGCCACCGGTGGCAAGTCCTCCTTGAAATCCCAGAGATCCTCCTCCTTGTAGAACCCATCCCGGAGCGCCAAAGGGTTGCGCGCAAACATCAAGTGCAGTATGGCGCGAGCGTCCCGGTCGGCGATGTGGCTTTCCAGCGTGTCTAGCATTCTGTACTCGAGCGACGTCGTACAATTCTGCTGGGCGGGTTCAGGCGTGCCAAAGCATCCTCGACGCCGAAAGCCTCCACGTACGCCCGCAAGGCTTCTCGCAGATCTGCGATCGCCTGCTCCTCGGTTTCGCCCTCGCCGTAAGCCGGGATATCGGGGACGCGGGCTGTGAATCCGCCACGCTCCGGATCCGGAATCATTTCGACGGTGAGCGGATGCATGCCTTCATCTTACACCGCCCGCGCGCGGCGGAGCGCTGCACTTTCTCCCTCTGGTGCTTCGGTTCCGCAGATCCCGCCCCAGCCAACGACCTCCCCCCGCCAACCTCCAGGGCGCCCCAGGCGCTATGCCGCGCGGCCAGCGCTCAAAACAGTCCTGCGTCGGCCCGCGCCTGAACGTACTGTTGCGCTGTCATCATCTGCGAGCCATCACCTAGCATCAGCACCGGCGCCGCCGGATCAATTTTGTTGGTCAGATACCAGTTCCACTGGTTCACATCCAACTGGCACGACGGCGTGGGTGGATAGGCGCCGCAAGCCACATACTGCAATCGGCTCTCGAGCGGCGGCGGTGCGCCGAAAAAGACGCCGCTCTGCTCCCGTCCCAGCACCGAAATCAGGTTCCGGGACGGATTCGCCGGTTCTGATTGGAACCGGAAGCCCGGTTGCTCCGCGGCCCACTCGATGGTGGTGTTGGTCTGCAGGAACGAGCCTTTGAACCGCTGCGACATGTTGTTGATGTCCGCCATCGCAGTCGCCCCGTTCCATTCCACGTCGAAGGAGACAATCGCTCGCGCAGGGGCCACGGGCGGAATGTGGGGATAGGAGAAGCCCAGGCCGCCCGGCAGCCCCAGGCCGCCGGTTAATGAGTTGGCGATGTCATGGTCATCGAAGACAGGCAGCCCGGTGACGCGCAGGCTCGCTCGCTGCTGGCTGAAGTCCACCTGCACGGCGCCGTCCGCCACCAGAACCATCCAGAACACGTCGTTCGAGTCGGTGTGCACGTTGAAATCGTGAATCTGCTCCGGGAGATTTGCCGATCCAGCCGGACCGGTGTATACGTCGAGTCAAACAAAGGCGAACGTGCCCTTGTGCGAGTAACCGTCCGAGCCGATATACTCGCCCTGGCTGAAGCCCATGTCCGCCTGATACGCCAGCGCCGTCGTGGCGCCTGTGGCGTCGGTACCGGTTCCGCCGCCGCGAATGTGGGTCAGGCCGACGAACCCGTTGAAGTCTGTGATCTGGGACGGGTCGTTGAGGCTCGACAGCGGCTTGGCGGGGTTCAGCGGGTAATGGTGGATCATGACCCCGAAGGGAGCAAACGGCGCGACGCCCCCGGGAATCGGGTTGGGTGTATCATCTCTGTCGTCGGCATGGGCCGGTCTGGGACACACCAGGCCGCTTCCCAGCACCGTGCCGGCGCCGGCGAGCTTTCCGAGGAAAGCTCTCCTCGACGCATGGGGCCGATGGACTTGCAGTGTCTTCATGGTTTACCTCCTCACGGAAAATTGGGCAAAAAGGTATACCGTGGAGTAAACAAAGATTCAGCATGAAGTCGCCGGCCCTTTCGGGCGCCTGCGACTATACACTAGCACGACCTTCCAGGCAAGAGTTTTTTTGCAGTTTTCCTGGCAGGGGGTGGGTGGCGGATGGCCGGCGCCTTCACCCGCCCCGCCGCTCGGCTGCCTCCACGCTCCGCGTGGGATCGGCCCCCGCCCAGCTCACATCCGCGGTCGGCCCGTATATCGCCGGCACGGTGCGGCCGAGCAGCCGCAAATAGACCGTGAGCTGCGTGCGATGGTGGGCGCTGTGCAGCACGCGCCGCCAGAAGATCCAGATGCGCTCCCGCCGTACGCCGAAAAAATCCGCCGTTTGCAGCCATTCCTTTTCGCTCCGCGCGCTCAGCCATCCCAGGCGGGCGGCGGCGAGTTCCACCAGCCGGCGCGTAAACGCGTCGATTGTCTGCTTTGCGGGAAGCACTTCCGCCGCGGGCGGCTCCGGGCAGCCCAGGAACTCCCCGAAAAAGCGCCGCTCCGACAGAAGCTGATGCTTCAGGATTTCCGCCACCGTGCTCGAGCGCAGATGCGGCCGCCAATCGAGATCGGCGTCCGTGAACAGGCGCCACACCGCCGCCGTCTTGTTGGTCTCGCTCGCATAGGTATCGACAAGATGCTGATAGGCCGGCGCCGAGGCTCGCGGCACGTCCCGCTCGGCGATCGCCGCGTGATCGTAACGCATTTCCATGAATCCTCCCTGCGAGCCGGACCCATCTTAGCGCGAACGCGCAGGGGGGTGCCGCGCCCAGGGCCCCAGGGCAGCCGCGCGCGGCGCGGCCGCCCGAAGCCGCAGGCCTAAGTGAGAAACACGATGATCGCCGGGCTGCCCACCGGAGTGTATTGGCCCGTGAAGGTGAGTTTGCTCCCTCCTGCCCCGACGCGATGCGCAGTGATGGCGTCACTTCTCTGATTGCAGGAGTACAGAAAACTCCCCGTAGGATCGATCGTGAAGCTGCGCGGATAATCGCCCAGCGTCGACTCCTCGCCCAGAAGCGTCAGCCCGCCCGTTTTGCCGACGGCGAAGATGGCGATCGTGTCGTGAAGCCGGTTGGCCGCATAGACGAAGTTACCGTCCTGCGAGACCCGCACCTCCGAAGTGAAATTGGTGCCCACGAAACCCGCCGGCAGGGTCGACAGCATCTGTTGCTGGGTCAGCAATCCGTTTGTGGCGTTGTAACTGAAGAACAGCATTGTCGAAGCCTCTTCCTGGAGCGAGTAGAACCACTGGCCATTAGGGTGGAACGCGAAATGGCGCGGGCCATCACCCGGAGGCACCGGCAGGAAGGCGCCGGCAGGGTTGGGAGAAAGCGTGCCGTTCGTCCTGTCCAGCAACCAACTGTAGATGCGATCTTGTCCCAGGTCGGTGTGAAAGACGAAGTTGCCCGCGGGATCACTCTGGATCATGTGCGCGTGAGGCGCGTCATGCCCGCTGATGGCAAAGCTGCCCGGCGGGGCATCGGTAGCGTGGGTCGGTCCCACCGAGCCAGTATCGACATGCACATCGCTGGCGTTGGCCAACGATCCGTCCGACATGATGGGGAGCACGGCGATGCTTCCGCCTCCATAATTGGCCACGTAGACGAACTGCCCCAACGGATCGACGCTCAGGTGGGCGGGACCGGCACCTTGCGAGCTGACCACATTGAGAAATGTCAGGTCGCCGTTGGCCCGGTTGATTGAAAACGCGCTGACCGATCCGCTGGTCGTGCCGTTGAAATTGGAAATCTCGTTGACCGCATAAAGATACTTCCCATTCGGATGGATCGCGATCCAGGATGGGGATGCAGTGGCTGCGGCCACGCTGATTTGCGTCAGAGCTCCGGTCGCAGGGTCCATGCTAAACAGATAAATGCCCTGGCCGTTCGGGGTGTAGGCGCCGACATAGGCCAGAATCGGCCCGGAGGGCGCTGCCGGGGCGAGCCGCGGCCGGGCCGCTGCCAAAGCCACCATGCCTTTCAACAAACCGCGGCGCGAGACGGCGCTGCGAAGGACGTTGGGGTGTTCGCAATCTCTGAATTCCATGGAAATCCTCCTCTTTTCCCGCCCGATTTACGGGCGCTGATTTCCCAGGACTTCCGATTTCGCCCCCCGATTTTCAGTCGAGTATGTACGCGTTCAACGCGAAAAGCAAGTAACAATTTAGACGCCTTTGTACTGTCACAGACACTTTTCGTTCGCTCCCTGCCGAGGGACTGGCGTCTGCCTGCCGCTGCTCTGACCAGGCTCCTCTGCCGGCTTCTGGCGGCCTCGCCCCAGGCCCTCCGTCCAGCCTTCTGCTCGTGCCCACCCACCGGAAGCACCCTCCAAAAAGATCGGTGGACTTTTTTCCCTCTAGGGCTATAATGTGGGGAGCGTCAAAGGGGGCGCTGTTGCTATGACGTCACGCCGTAATTTTCTCGGAGCGGCCGCCGGCGGGGCCGTGTTCACCGGAATCAGCCGCGCTGCGGGCAAGAGCAGCAGCATGGCCCTGCCTGAAGTCGAGGCCCGCATCGCCAAGCACGACTTCCGCGACCTTTACAAGGAAGACCTGCCGACGCCTTGCATGGTCGTCGACCTCGACCTATTTGAACAGAACGTGCAGAATATGGCGAGCCGCACGAAGGCGATCGGCATCAACGTCCGTCCTCACGTCAAGGTCCACAAATCGGTGGACGTCGCCAAGCGCCAGATCGCTCTGGGCGCTATCGGCCTCACCACCGCCACGGTCGCCGAGGCCGAACTGTTCTCGAACGCCGGCATCCGCAACGTGCTGTGGACGGCGCAGCCGGTCGGCAAGAACAAGATCACGCGAGCGGTCGCCCTCGCCAAGAAGGACCCCACGTTCATGTGCATCGTCGATGACCCGCTCATCGTCGACCAGCTCGAGGAAGCGGCCGGCGCCGCCCACACCAAGATGAACATCCTCGCCGACGTGACTGTCGGCATGACCCGCCAGGGCACGCACCCCGGCCAGCCCGCCCTCGCGCTCGCGCAGAAAATCGACTCTTCCAAGAACCTGAAATTCCACGGCCTGATGGGCTACTCCGGCCAGGCCTCGCACACCCACAACTGGGAAAAGCGCAAAGAGTATTCGGGCAGCGCCCTCGGCGCGCTGCGCGATACCAAGGAACTGTGCGTCAAGTCCGGCCTCAACGTCGGCATCATGACCGGCGGCTCGACCGGCACCTACAACATCGACTTCGACAACGGCTTGACCGAACTGGAGTGCGGCTCCTATGTTTTCATGGACACGCTCTACCGTAAGATCGGCAGCAAGAACAACGTCGAGGTCTACGACGACTGGCAACCGGCCCTCACCGTCATGGCCACCATCACCTGCCGCCAATTCCCGAACCAGGGCACCATCGACGCCGGCAACAAGGCCCTGCTGCGGCCGACCGACGAAGTGAAGGGCATGCCGTGGCTGAAGGTGCAGAACCAGGGCGCTGAATATGGGTCCGTGAAGTGGAACGACGGCGACCGCGAACTCAAGCTGGGCGACCGGGTCGAGCTGTATCCTTCGAACCTCGACATGAGCACCAACTGCTACGACCGTTACTACGTCGCGCGGGGCGAGAAGATCGTGGACGTGTGGCCCATCATGGGCCGCGCCGGCGCCCCGCAGCGCTAGACTAAACTAGCAGGCTGGTGAAAAAGCCCAAATACCGCTTGCTAACGCGCGCGACTCGGAATCGGCTTCACGGGACCCGCGAACCCCTTTCCGCAGCAGTCACAGCGAGGGCGGGAATTTATTGCCCGCCCTCCGGCTCCTCGATTCTCAATTTTTCAATTTGCGCGGTAGAACTCGACCAAGGCTCGCGCCAGGCCGGCCACCACCGCGGCCCGGAAGCGCGCTCCGTTTTCGGCCGTCCCTCGGTCGGGGCTGTCGGTGAAGCCGTCGATCTGGCGCCAAAAGCCGTGGCGCTCGGCGCGATAGGGTGGAGAAAATCCGCCCGGGTCGGTTTCGAACACGCCGTCGCGATGCGGACGCCCGGCCGGGACCAGCTCGGGACGCAATGACAGCATGAGGGAAGTTTCGAAGTCGCCGGCGTGGCCGGGCAGGCGGCGGCCGCGATGGGCGTCGATCGCGACGAGGTCGCGCCAGGCCACGGTCCAATAGGAGCCGGCCGCCGCGCGGACGGGATGGCGAAGGGCCATATCGCGCGCGGCCAACTGCGCCAGCTCGTGATTGCCGCCGTGGCCGTTGACGAGGAAGATGCGCGTGAAGCCGTCGGTGATGAGCGACTCGATCAGCTCGCACAGCACGCGGAAGTACGTCTCGGTGGAGAGCGACATGGTCGCGCCGAAGACGAAATGATGATGCGAGGAGCCGAAGGGCAGGGTGGGCGTGACGACCACCGGAATCTGGGCCGATGCCTGGGCGGCGGCCTCGCGGGCGACCGCTTCGACCGCGAAAACGTCGGTGCCCGCGGGCAGGTGGGGGCCGTGCTGCTCGGTCGCGCCAATCGGCATGACAACCAGCGACTCGCCGGCCTCGGCGCGCAACTGCTCGCGGTTCATCTCGGCAAATAGCTTCATACCCTCATCTCCTCCAAAGCGTCCCGGTTGAGGGTGACGCCGAGCCCGGCGCCCTGCGGCGGAGTGAGAAAGCCTCCGGCGATGGGGACGGGCACGGCGACAATGTCGCGCGCGTAGCGGAGCGGCCCGAAGGTTTCGCAGGCGTACGGCAACTGCGGCACGGCCACCGCCAGGTGCGCGCAAGCGGCGGTCCCGATGCCCATTTCCGCCTGGCTTCCCAGGATGCACGGAATGCCGGCGGCGCCGGCGAACGCGAAAATCGCGGCGGCCGCCAGGAGGCCTCCGGCTTCCACCACGTAGACATTGAACACGTCAGCGGCCTGCGCGCGGGCGAGAGAGTACGCATCGCGCAGGGACTGGCAGCTTTCATCGGCCATGATGGGCACGGAGGTCCGCCGGCGCAGCAGGGCGAGCCCGTCCAGATCGTGGCGCGGCAGCGGCTGTTCGATCCACGCGAGGCGGGCCTCCGCCGCGAAGGCAGCGATGGCCGCGGCGGCTTCGGCGACCGAGGACCATGCGCCGTTGGCATCGAGGCGCAGCGGCACGTCGCGCCCCACAGCGCCGGCCACGGCGCGGACGGCAGCGAGGTCGTCCTCGAGGCGCCGGCCGACTTTGAGCTTGATCGCATGGTAGCCGGCAGCGATGGCGCCGGCGGCGTCCGCGGCCATCTCCTGGGGCGATTTTTGATAGATGCCCCAGGCCAGCGGAACCCGCTCCCGCATCCGCCCGCCCAGCAGCTCGTAGACTGGCGCCTGATAGTGCTTGCCGGCGAGGTCGAGCAAGGCCATTTCGAAAGCAGCGCGAAGATAGGGCGCGCTTAGCTCTCCGGCCAGCAGGCGATCGATTTCGGCGAGCAGTTGCGGGCGAGCCAGGCAGTCTCGCCCCACGAGGGCGGGAGCAATCAGGCGGGCCGCGGCGTGACAGAGCGAATGGCCGATGCGGGGAAACGTGATCGAAATCTC
>DASQHK010000633.1:0-4566 GCA_035632135.1 Bryobacterales bacterium | reverse complement strand
CTGATCGCCTGCCAGAGGAACTGGATGTTCATGCTCACCACCGGAAAGATGGCTGCGGCAGCCAGAGCGACGAAGCACAGTAGCAGGGTGTACTCGACGACATCCTCCCCGTCCTCCTCGCGTAACAGCTTCCATGCCCCCAGGATCAGATGCTGCATCTCCATTTTCCTCTGCTTCCGGTCTGAGGCGCCGGGCGGCCGCCACGGGCCGTTCCGGAATCCACCAAGGTCAGCTCCAGCAGAATCAACAACTTGCCGAGCGACGACTGGAGTCAGCCGGTTCTTGCCACAGGCTGTCTAGCGTAGCGCCTCCTTCGATTGTTTTGCCCTGCTGACAGCCGTGCCGGCCGACCGGGCCGTCACGTCCGCCACGCGGTCGAAAACCACGGCGACGCTGTCGTGGTAGGTTGCCTTCCAGCGCGCCGATCCCTGCATAGCAGCCGCCAGCCGGGAATCCGCCGGCAGCACCGCTGCATCGACCCGGTATTGCTCCAGCGTCTGCTCCCAAGTCTGGCGGGCCGCAAGCACGTTGCGATACGACCCGGCCACCTGCTCGCCGTAGTAGTCGGTACGGCCGTCCAGAAAGACACGCACCCGCGGAAAGTCGCGGTAGATCAGGTAGCTCGACCATTGGTCGGTCGAGAACACATTGCCGGCGAAGGACGTTTCTTCCAGATAATCGGCGGCCGCCACCGGGAACACCTTGGGGTCGAACGCGGCATGGAAACCCGGCAGCATGCGCGCCGTAGCGGGTGACCACAGCAGCAGGGCGACCAGCCCTGTCGCCAGAACTGGGAGCGCGTGCCAGCGCGGCTGATGGTCCATCTGACCCATCTCTGCGCTGAATTCCTCGAAACCGGCGAGAAAGTTCTGCAGCGACAGGGGCAGGCGCGTCGTGTGGCGCGCCCTCACGACTTCGGTCAGCGCAGACCCGATCAGCGGCGCTGCCAGGATGGCGAAGAGCGGGACGTAGCGCGCGGACTGCAGGCTGAGATGCGCAAAGGCGATCACCAGCAGGGCTTCCGCATAGCGCCCGCGGCCGAGGGCCCAGGCGATGCTCGCGACGCCGGCCAGCAGCAGCACTTCGAAAAAGCGCGCCGGCGAGGAATGCAGATTGGGCGGGAGGAACTCGCTGACTTGCGTCAAGACGAAGCCGTTTCGCAAGTAGGCCAGAATGTGCGCGTGCAGCCGGAAGAAGTAAGGGTTGAGAAGGCTCGCCGCCGAGCAGGCGGCCAGCAGCAGCCCGTAGCGGCTAGCCCGGGCGAGCGAGCGGCGGCGGAGTGCGAAGGCGTCCTCACCCGCAGCAAAGACGGCTCGCAGCAACTCCCCCGCCCCGTAGCACGCCACCAGAAACAAACCCATCACAAAGCTGGCGTGCAGGTTCGTCCACAGCACCGTGAGCGGAGCCAGCCAGAAGAGGCTCCGATGCTCGGCCGGCGTTTGGTCCAGCACCTGATAGAAGACGAGAGCCAGGACCCAGCCGAACAGGTGCGGCCGCGCCAGCCAGTGCAACGAGCCGGCGCAGGCGGCAAGCAGGGCCAGCGCCGCCGCCAGCAGCGCGCTCGTCCCGCGCCGCGCCATGAACCGATAGAGCAGCGCGTAAGTGAGCGCAATCAGCAACCCGGCTAACAACACCACGCCTGCCAGACCGGCGTAGCGATGGGCGAGGGCGAACAGCACATCGCTCAGCCACTCCCAGGCGAACCACTCTCCCCCGGGCTTGGAAAACGAAAACAAATCCTGTCGCGGCACGGCGAGATGCTGCAGAATCCATTGCCCCGTCCGGATATGCCAGCCGGTGTCGGAATCGCCCAGCAGGACGCTCCCTCCCTGGCCGAATAGAAACAGGAAGAGCAGGGTGACGGCGAAAATGATCTCTTCGAGCGAAGGCAACAAGCGGCGCTGCATCGCAGAGTCCTTCGTCATAAGAGGCCCCCGCTCGAAGTCCGCAGCCGACGCCGAGCGCTGCCTGTCGGCGGTGGGTCCAACAGATCGATTCACGCCGGTAGTCGCTGGCATCGGGTTCGCCGCATTACCCGCAAGCAATCGTCAACGCGGCTAAGCCAGCGCGAACCCCCTGGAGGCCCGGCTCCCACGGCATTGCCGTCCCCTCGCTCACAGGCTCTGGTGTTATCAGGCTGATTCTAATACCACTTTTCCCAAGAATCAATATAAGTGTTGCCGCCGACAGGTCGGTGGCACCCGAAAACGCGCCAAGGGCGATGCCCCGGAAGACCAGGATTGCGTGATGGATGTAGGGAACGCCGTGGGCGGCTGCTCAGGCTGCGTGGTATCGATGCACTGCATCCTCGTCCAGTTCAATCCCCAATCCGGGACGTTCGGAAACATACGCGTAGCTCTCGCGAATGTCGATGGGCTTCACGATCAGATCGTCCACACGCTGGTAGCTGAGGATATCGCTGGGCAGCGTGCAGTTGGGAGAAGCGGCAGCGGAATGTAGCATCGCGGCGTCCAGGATGCCCAACTCGTGCCCCGAGCCGTGCCAAACCGGCATGCCCGCAGCCGCGGCCAAATAGCAGTTCGAAACGAAACTGGCCATGCTGGGAGAAGGACCGGTGTTGAAAACGGCGCAAGCCTCGGCGCGGATCGCCCGAATCATGGCCTTGGGATCGCCTAAATGCAGCGCCAGCCGCGTCATCAACTGGCGGCGCAATTCCACATAGGCGGCAAGGTTGCGCTTCACGAGCGGGTCTTCGATCACCGACATGTTTCCAACCGCATCGAGCCCCTTGCCGATGGGCAGGAAATCAGCGACGGTCTTGAAGTTCGCTTCGGTATCCAGAATCACCTTCAAGCTGGGCGCGACAGCCGCAATGGCTTCCACCGACTTCACAATCGGATCGCCCGCGAAGCCCTTGATCTTGACGGTCTTGAATTTGCCGGCGAGCGCGCGTTGGGCCACACGCCGGATGTCAACCGGGTTCTTGCGGGCGCACCAGTAGTTGACCTGCACCTTCGGCTGCGCCAGACCCCCCAGCAGGCGGTAGACCGGCCAACCGACCGCTTTGCCCAGCGCGTCGTAAAGCGCGGCCTCGAATGCCTCGTAGAAATACACCTGCTTATTGGGCAGCTCCAAGTTGGTCAGGTTCAAGTCCAGGATATTCCTGCCCGTCAGGAACTCAATGTTCTGCCGGACAAGCTCCTCTTTTACGCCTCTCCCCGTCTCGCCGACGCCCACGATGCCTGAGTCCGTGTGCAGTTTCAGAATGAACTTGGGCGTTTTGGGGAACTCGCTCAAATCGTCGCCGGACAGTTCCGGGCTGCTGTTGATGTCCTCCTGCATGGGAACGACAACTTTGAACAGCTCGATTCGTGTGATCTTGAGCCGCTCGCTTTTTCCCGCGGCATTGGCCGGGAGAGTCAGCAGGCCAGCGGCGCTGCCGGCCATGGCAACCAGTTCGCGGCGTGAAAGTCCTTTGGAGCGCATGCTCATTCCTCCTGGGATAACCGGACCAGCGTCAGAGGTTCAGTTTGGGCAGGCGGCCTACCGCGGCTGCGGTCTTCTCCGGTAGTGGAACGTCTTCCAGTCCTCGCTGGCCAGGCCGTTCAGGTCCCAGATGATCTGGCCCTTGCGCAGCGTCAGCTCGCAAACGATTTTCTGTGTCCCCATTTTCCTGGCGCCGGCCGAATCGAGGAAGCCGAACTGCCCGCGCTCGACGCGCAACACCGCCACGTCGGCCTCCGCGCCCACGTCAAGGTTGCCCAGCTCGGGCCGGTGAATCTCCTTGGCCGGGTTCACAGTCGACATCCGGATTACATCTTCGATCGATGAGCCGAGGTCGAGAAACTTCGACATCACGTTATCCATGTCCTTCATGCCCGCGTTCATGCTGCCGGTGTGCAGGTCGGTGGAGATGGAGTCCGGATAAAAACCTTCCTGATAGGCAGGTACTGCGACATACCAGTAGAAGCTGCCGCCGCCGTGGCCGATGTCGAAAATGATGCCGCGCTTGCGGCCGGCGAGCATCGCCGGGTTCAGCTTGTTGTCTGCGAGCAGCTCCTCGCGGTGGCCCGAAAAGCAGTGGGTGTAAATGTCGCCGGGCCGGAGCTTATCGAGGAACAGCGTGCTGATGTTGCGTTCCTTGGTGGCCTGGCCGAAATCAACCATCACCGGCAGGCCGGTTAGCTTGCCGGCCTTGACCGCGCCATCCACCGAATACCAGCCGGGGCCGGCATAGTGCGCCGACTTGAAGCCGACGATCACGTCCGGATTCTCCTTGGCCATTTTGGCCGCCGCGTCCGCGTCCATCTCAGCCGGATCGTTTTCCTTGCCCGACTGCATGCCCGCGCCGACGATGTTGAGAAAGGCCAGCACGCGCGTCCGCGAGCGGTCGATGAAACGCCGCCGGAAATAAGGGAAATCGCGCCATCCGGACGTCCCTGCATCGACCGCCGTGGTGACGCCGGTGCGGGGGCAAAACGCATCGGCCAGAACGCCGTAGCCGACGCCACGAATGCCGACCGGCGGCTCGGTGCGGATAGCAAGATGTACGTGAAGATCGATCAGGCCGGGCGTGACGTAAAGCCCGGCGGCGTCGACCACCTT
>DASQHK010000632.1:0-5964 GCA_035632135.1 Bryobacterales bacterium | reverse complement strand
GGGTGCAGGTGAAGCTCGCGCCCTCGCGGCAGGAGGTTCGGGAGAGGCACTCGGTGCTGAAGCCGGAGGGACACACGGTGGACGCGAAGATCGTCGGCATCGATCGCGAGACCGACCTGGCGGTGCTGAAGATCGCCAAGGCCGGGATGCCGCACCTGGCGCTTGGCAACTCGGAGGAGCTGCGGCAGGGCCAGCTCGTGATGGCGTTCGGCAACCCGCTCGGCCTCGAGAACTCCGTGAGCATGGGGGTGATCAGCTCGGTGGCGCGGCAGTTGAAGCCCGACGACCCGATGGTCTACATCCAGACCGACGCGTCGATCAACCCGGGCAACAGCGGCGGGCCGCTGGTGGACACGAGCGGCCGCGTCATGGGTATTAATACGTTCATCCTCACGCAGTCGGGCGGGAGCGAAGGCCTCGGCTTCGCGATTCCGAGCAACATCGTGCGCAGCGTCTACGCGCAGATCCGCAAGGACGGCCACGTGCACCGCGGGCAGATCGGCGTTTACGCCCAGACCATCACGCCGGCGCTGGCGGCGGGGCTGGGCCTGGCGCAGGACTGGGGCGTAGTAGTAGGTGACGTAATGCCGGACGGGCCGGCGGACAAGGCCGGACTCAAAGTCGGCGACATTGTGCTGCGGATGAACGGCAAGCTGATGGAAAATGCGCGGCAGCTCGAGGTGAACCTCTACCGGCTGCCGATCCGGGACAAGGTTGCGCTCGACGTGCTGCGCGAAAGCGGCAAGCTGACCATCGAGGTGCCGGTGATCGAGCGGCGGAACGACCCGCAGCGGTTCGCCGACCTGGTGAATCCCGAGGACAACCTGCTGCCGAAACTCGGCATTCTGGGCATCGAGATCGATCGCAAGATCGCCGCGCTGCTGCCGGACCTGCGCATCGACTCGGGCATCGTGGTGGCGGCGCGGGCGGCGGTTTCACCGTACCTGGGACGCGAACTGCAGGCGGGCGACGTGATCCACGGCGTGAACGGCGTGCCGGTGAAGTCGATCGCCGGGCTGAAAACGGCACTGGACAATGTGAAGCCCGGCGCGCCGCTGGTGCTGCAAATCGAGCGGGACGGGCGGCTGATGTTTGTGACGCTGGAGCTGGAGTGAGCCGGCTTGCAGCGCAGGCCCGGCCTGCTTGCCCGCCGGCGGTGCATGGTGTAGGTTGAAGCTGGGACGTTTGCGGAGGACTTTTCTTATGTCAGAGACAACGAGCAGCCGGAGGGCGTTTTTGCGGGATTCGGCGGCGCTGCTGGGCGCAGCGCAGGCGGGCGCGTCGGCGCTGAAGGCGGCGGCCAACGACCGGGTGAATATGGGTTTCATCGGCGTGGGCATTCGCGGCACGCACTTGCTGCGGTCGTTTCAGGCGATGCCGGACACCAACATTGTGGCGGCGGCGGACCTCTACGACGGGCACCTCGAAAACGTGAAGGAGCTGACCGATGGCAAGGCCGACACCGGCAAGGACTACCGGCGCCTGCTCGACCGCAAGGACATCGACGCGGTGGCCATCGCCACGCCCGACCACTGGCACACGCGCATGGTGCTCGACGCGATCAGCGCCGGGAAAGACATCTACTGCGAGAAGCCGATGACGTGGTCGATCGAGGAAGGCCTCGAGATCATGCGGGCGATGAAGGACTCGACGCGCCGGCTGCAGGTGGGCAGCGAGGCGAAGAGTTCGCCGGTGACGGCGAAGGCCAAGGAGATCGTGCAGTCCGGCGCGCTGGGCAAGGTGAACATGGTGCGCGCGGCGAACTACCGCAACAGCGCCGAAGGGGCGTGGCGATATCCGATCCCGCCCGACGCTTCGGCCGAGACCGTGGACTGGAAGCGGTTTCTCGGCTCGGCGCCGCCGATGCCGTGGAGCCCGGAGCGGTTCTTCCGCTGGCGGTGCTGGTGGGAGTACTCGGGAGGCGTCGCCACGGACCTGTTTGTGCATTTGATTACGACGATCCACGAGATCGCAGGGCTGACGCTGCCCAAGACCGTGGTGTCGAACGGCGGCATCTACCGGTGGCATGACGGGCGGACGGTGCCGGATTTGATGACTTCGCTTTATGAGTACCCGCAGGGGCTGATCGTGGACCTATGCGTGAACCTGGGCAACGCGCACGGCGACGGCGTGCGCGGGCTGGTGATTATGGGTACTGATGCGACTATGGTAATCGGCAACCGGGGCTACGGCGGCATCGAGATTTTTCCGGAAGCGCCGGATCTCGGCGTGCAGCGCTACGGCATCAACGGCTGGCCGAAGAAGCTGCGCGAGCAGTATTTCGAGTCGCACGGCTGGAGTCCCGACGGGCGGCCGAAGACGGTGATGGCAAAAGCGAAGCAGCCGGAGCAGGTGAAAGTCATTCCCGATCCGAACCGGCCGACGCACATGGGATTCTTCATCCAGTCGGTGAAAGAGCGGACGCCGACCGCGGAAAACGAGGTGGAAGGTCACCATGCAGCGGCAGCGGCGCACATGGCGAACCTGGCGTACCGGGAAAGGCGGATGGTGGCAGCGAAGGAGCTAAAGCTGAGCGTTTGAGCGGGCCAATCTTCTGGCGAATGGCTTCCGGCAGCGCTTCCAGCATTCCCTGGTGATGCAGCAAGAGAGCCTCGTGACGCCGCAGAATCCTTTTGATTTCGTTTAAGTCGCTTTCGATCCGGGCGAAGGGCTCGTCCATTCGCCCGAGGTGGCCAACGAACTGCGCCTGGGTGTTGAGCAGATTCGTCAGCGCCTCTCTGGCGGGCCGGCTCATTTCTTTCTCGGCACTACGGATACCGAGTCGGGCGTGTAGACGACGACCTCTTGCGCCTGGCCGGAGGCGTCCGCCTTAAATTCCAGAGTGACTCCGGTGAGACCCTCCACGTCGAAGCGCGTGCCGTGCCGCGGGATCAGCTTGCGCGGAGGAGCGCCGGGCAAGATCAGTTGCAAGGTGTTCTCGCCGGCGAGCGCCACGGTCCACGGCTGGCCCGGCGCGTCGTAGCCGCCGGTGAACTGCCGCAGGAACGACGGCTCGAACATCCGCTTTTCCGGCGCGCGCGTGAATACGATCTCCTTCACGTTCTCCTCCAGGATCGCCTGCGCCGTCGCGATCTCGCCCTGCGCATTGGTCGGGAAGGTAACGCGCAGTTTCTCGAACGGATCGAGCGGATTCTCCGGAACCCGGAACGTATCGTAGTGGAAATGCTCCAGCGGCCGCTCGACGTCGTTCAGCTTCAATAACAGCCTCGGTGAGCCGACGGCCGAGTCCACGCGGATGGCGAGCTTGCCGTAACCGGGATGCTCGAACTCGCCTTCGTACTCGCTCAGCTCGTGCGAAGGGCGGGTGCCCGGTTTCCGGCCCGTGTAGCCCTTCTTGTCGGCGGCCAGTTCCTGGTCGCGGCCCTTGCGCTCGATCTGGCGATATCGCTCGACCCAGTCAATGCTCTCCAGTCCGAGCAGGCGGTCGTAGACGTAGAAGGGAACCAGGTCCCGCAAAGGCGTCCCGCTCAGGTTCGTCAGCACCACCACGCCGATGCCGTCGTTGGGCAGGAAGGAGAGCTGCAAGCTGAAGCCGTCCAGGTTGCCCCCGTGGTAGACGTGCTTGTGGCCGCGATAGGTGGCGATGAACAGGCCCATGCCGTAACTTGCCTCGCCAAGCTCCGGAAACAACGGGCTGCCTTGCAGCACCATCTGCGGCGACTGCATCTGCTCGGCGTTGTTTTTGCCGAGCACCTGTTTGCCGGCGACGGTTCCCTTGTTCAAGTGCATCAGCAGATATTTCGCCATGTCGTCGATGGAGGAGTTGATCGCGCCGGCGGGTCCCACATCGCCCCACCTTGAAAACTCGATCTCGCTGACGACCTCGGTTTTGCGGTTCTTGCGATACGGCAAGGCGTAGTCCGGCGTCTGCCGCGCCTCCTCGGAAGAAAACTTCGTATGCATCATACCCAGCGGCTGGAGCACGCGCTCGCGGACCAGCTCCTCCCAGGACGTTCCGTTGATCCGCCCGCCGAGGTAGCCGGCGGTGACGAACATGAGGTTGTTGTATTGGAACTTTGAGCGCAGCGGCTTGTTAGGCTCGAGGTACCGAAGCTTCTCGACCAACTGCTCCCGCGAGAAGCTGCTTGAATACCAGACCAGGTCGTGGCGCGGCAGGCCGCTGCGGTGCGTGACCATGTCGCGGGTGGTTAACTGCTCGGTAGCGACGGGGTCGTACATCCGGAAGCCGGGAAGGTATTCGCGCACCGGCTTGTCCCAGTCGAGTTTGCCTCGATCGGCCAGAGTTCCAAGCGAGGTCACGGTGAATGACTTCGTAATCGAGGCGATGGGGAACAGCGTGGCTCCCGTGACTGGCCGCCGGTTCGCGGCGTCGCGGTATCCGTAGCCCTTGACGAAAACGATTTTCCCGTCTTGAACCACCGCCACCGCCGCGCCGGGCGCCTGGAACTCCTGCATGGCCTTCGCCATGAAGTCGTCGAAGCCGTCCAGGTTGCCTTTGTTGGCCGCGGAAGCGACCGAGAGGCAGACGGCAGCCGCCGAGACAACGAAAAGTCGGAGCCAATGGCGCGCGCGAACAGACATGGCAAAGCCCTCCCTCGGGGCAGTGGGAAGAGTGTAGCACCGGTTCCCGCTCGCGGCGGGGGGCGGGGGCCGTGATCGGGGCGCGTCACCTCGGGGCGAGCTTCTGGAGCGCTTGGGTGGCGCGGTCGGCGAGGATTTCGGCAAGGGCGGGGTGGCCGTCGAGCGGGTCGCCGCAGAGGATTTCTATGTCTTTGTAAGCGGCAGCCAGCTCGGCGGCGAGGCGGGGCAGGTCGCGCTGGAGGTGGAGGCCGAGGGTCAGGAAATAGGGGATGACGACGATGCGGGCAGCGCCGGCCGCGGCCAGCTTGGCGACCGCGCCGGCCAAATCGGGGCGGCCGCCTTCGAGAAAGGCGGTTTCCCAGAGCGCGAAGCCGCCCAGGGACGCCGCGGCGCGGGCCACTTCGCGCACCGCCTGATTGGCCGACTCGATGGAGGAGCCGTGGGCGAAGAATACGACGGCGGTGTTCGGCTCAGCCCGCGGCATTTCTCGTGGACGCGCCTTCTCAGGCTGCGCTTTCTTCAGGCTCCGCCTTCTCAGGCTGCACTTTCTTCAGGCTACGCCTTCCCAGGCTGCGCTCTCTTCAGGCTCCGCCTTCTCAGGCGGCGCCGTGGATGTACTCCCTCATGTGGCGGATCTCTTCGGCCTTGCGATCGAGATCGAAGTACATGAGGTCGCGCATGGAAACCATCTTGACGACTTTGCCGTCGCGCAGGACGGGAAGATGGCGGCAGGTGTGCTGGTGCATGATCTCCATGGCTTCTTCGGCGGTGGCGGAATCCTCGACGGCTTTGGGATTGCGGGTCATGACGTCGCCGACTCGGATGGCGCGCGGGTCGCGGCCCTCGAGCACGATCCGGGCGAGCAGGTCGCGCTCGCTGAAGATGCCGCACAATTCCCCGTTCTCCAGAACCAGGATGGCGCCGACGTTGAGAGTGTGCATCTTCGATGCCACCTCCCAAACGGTCTGATCCTTTTCGACGAAATAAAGCTCGCGATCCGAGAGAATCTGTGAAATTCGCGCCATAGGACAACCCCCTTCTGGCAGAAATTAAGATAGCACATCCGGGGGCGGGGGGCGGAGGGGCGAAGAGGCGAAGAGTTCGCCTCCCCGTCCCCCGGGAAGTACACTGAAGGACGGTCACCTGACCGGAGGGGAGAAACACGATGCCGAACCGACGAAGGTTTTTGCAGGCGCTGTCGAGTCTGCCGTTCTTGGGCCGTCTTGCTTCCGCGAGCCCGCTGCCGGGAGCTTCCGGCCGGCGGGATTACATGCAGGAGCTGAAGGTTCATCCTTTCATCAACGCCGGAGAGCCGTATACCACACTGACGGGGTCGCTGATGCCGCCGGAAGTGGTGGAGGCGATCGAGTATGCCTCGAAGCAGTATGTGCGGCTGAACGA
>DASQHK010000631.1:0-4091 GCA_035632135.1 Bryobacterales bacterium | reverse complement strand
TTTGTGCGCGCAGAGGGTACATCGCTGCGCATTGCCCTGCAGCCGGCGGAGGCTGAGCATCTCAAGAAAATCGCGCGATCCGCGGGCGTCAAGGAAGCTACCTTACTTCGGCGCTGGATTCTTGAAAGACTCCACGAGTCTTCGCGGGGTGGCGGACTCGGGGCGGCACTTGCTCAGGGCGTGACTGCGAGCGACGAGGCGCTGATCGTCGATCTTGCCGATGGCAGGACCATCACTGTGCCGCTGGCGTGGTTCCCGCGTCTGGCGCACGGGACACCGACGGAGCGAGCGAATTGGCGCCTCATTGGCGGCGGCGTGGGAATCCACTGGCCGGAGTTGGACGAGGACATCAGCGTGGAAAGCCTCTTGGCCGGCCGGAGGTCTGGCGAGACACAGGAATCCCTTCGGCGCTGGCTCGGAAGCCAGAAGGTCACAGGAAGGCGGACCCAGAACGGAGGCGTGATGGACTTGGCTGTTCCCATCCGTGACTTCTTCGCTCAGCTCAGGCACCGTTTAGCGGATGTATACAACGAGCCCAGCTTCCAACTTGAGCTTGGCATGTTTCTCCGCCATGCCGCTCCCGCCCGGAAGGTTCAATTCGAACGCCCGGCGTCATTTTTCAATCTGCCCAGGCAGCGATTCGTCAAGAAAGAGATCGACATCGTAGTTTTCGAATCGCTCCAGGGAGAGAAGCAAGCGATCGAACTGAAATATCCTTCCAACGGGCAGTACCCCGAGCAGATGTACAAGGCCTGCGAAGATGTGCTCTTTCTGGAGCAACTGGTTACTGCTGGATTCGGCCGTTCTTACTTCGTCATGCTTGCCGACGACCCCCTGTTCTTCCGGGGCCCGACCACGACGGGCATTTACAGCTACTTCCGTGGGGATGCATCAATCCACGGGAAGATCGCCAAGCCTACGGGCGAGGGTGACCAGTGCTTGCAGATCGTCGGGAGTTACCGAGTTCAGTGGACGGGCATCGCGACAGGGGTTAAGTACGCGCTCGTTGAGGTGGACCGCAAACGTATGCCAGGCGAGGGCAGGTGCCCGACGGCCCAAACACCGGGCGGCGGGTGAGGGTCACGTCGTTAGGGTCGCCCGGGCGCAAGAGCACGAAGCCGCTGTGGGCGAAGCACGTCTGAAGGCCCTGTCCCTTCTGTTAGTTCACTCGAAGCCGGAGCGCCGCCGCCCTGCTACAATGTTCGGTCCATGTCCCTCGTTGTTGTCGGATCGGTGGCTTACGACGGCATCGAAACGCCTCACGGCAAGGTCGACCGGCTGCTGGGCGGCTCGGCCACCTACATTGCGCTGGCGGCGAGCTTCTTTGCGCCGGTGAAGGTGGTGGCGGTGGTGGGCGAGGATTTCGATCCGGCCGACGCGCGGTTGCTCGAAGAACACGACATTGATCTGACGGGCCTGGAGAAAAGACCGGGCAAAACTTTTTACTGGGCGGGTGTGTATTCCGAAGACCTGAACGACCGCACCACGCTGACCACCGATCTGAACGTCTTCGCCGATTTCAATCCGCAGCTTCCGGAAGAGTACCGCTCGTCACCGTACTTGTTTCTGGGCAACATCCAGCCGAGCCTGCAGGCGCGGGTGCAGCGGCAGATGGAGAACGCCTGCCTGGTCGGCGGCGACACCATGAACCTGTGGATCCGCGAGACGCCGGACGAGCTGGCCGCGACGCTGCGCGAGTGGGACGTGCTGCTGATCAACGACAGCGAAGCGCGGATGCTCTCCGGCGAGAACAACCTGCGGCGGGCGGCGGAGAAGATCCTGGCCATGGGGCCGCACACCTTGATCATCAAGCGCGGGGAGTACGGCGCGGTGCTTTTCCGCGAGGAGGGCTACTTCCTCACGCCCGGCTTTCCGCTCGAATCGGTGTTCGACCCGACCGGCGCGGGCGATTCGTTCGCGGGAGGCTTCATGGGGTATCTGGCCGGCTGCGGCGCCCATCCCGACACCCACGCCGCGCTGCGCCGGGCGGTCATCTATGGCTCAGTAATGGGCAGCTTCTGCTGCGAGGAGTTCGGCGTGCAGCGGCTGGCGCGGCTGACGCGGAGAGAGATTGACGGGCGCTACCGGGAGTTCCAGGCCTTCACGCATTTCTGAGTTGGAACCACAGATGAACACAGATGGACACAGATGAGAACGAAGACGTCGTCTGCGTCCTGGGGGGAACTGCCGCTTTGCCTGCTGTGCGCGGCGGCGGTTAGCGCTTCGTTCGTGTGGTTCTGCCTGCGGCGCGGCTACACCCTGTATTACGGCGATGCAGCCTCGCACATCAACATCGCGCGGCGGGTGATCGATTCGCGGACGCCGGGCTACGGGCAGCTTGGCACGGTGTGGCTGCCGCTGCCGCACGCGCTGATGCTGCCGCTGGTGCGCAACGACCGGCTGTGGCAAACGGGCCTCGCCGGGGCGATTCCGGCGGCGGCCTTCTTCGTGGCTGGGGTGGTTTTCCTTTTCGCGGCGGTGCGCCGGGCGACCGGGAGCCGGGCGGCGGCGGTGACCGCGGCGGCGGCGCTGGGCCTCAATCCCAACCTGCTCTATTTGCAGGCCACGCCGATGACGGAGCCGGTCTTTCTCGGCTGCTTCCTGGCGGCGGTGTTCTGCGGCGTCTCGTTCCAGGCGGCGCCGCGCCTGCGCTACGTGCTGGGGGCGGGCGTGGCCGTGCTGGCCGGTTCCCTCACGCGGTATGACGGCTGGTTTCTGATTCCGTTTGTCGCGCTGTTTTTTGGGATCGCGGGGTCGTGGAAAAGCGCCGCGGTGTTTTCCTTCCTGGCAGCGCTCGGGCCGCTCTACTGGCTTGGGCACAACTGGGTGCTGTTTCAGGACCCGCTGGAGTTCTATCGCGGGCCTTACTCGGCGCAGGCGATTTATGCGCGGGCGCTGGCGAAAGGGCTGCCGCGCTACCCGGGCGACCATGATTTCCGCACGGCCTGGATGTACTATAGACGCGCCATGGAGCTGGTGATGGGCCGGCCGCTGGTGTGGATCGCGGCGGCGGGAGGGCTTGCGGCGCTCGCGCGCAAGGCGACGCGGCCGCTGGCGCTGCTGGCGCTGCTCCTGCCGTTCTACGTACTGAGCCTGCATTCCGGAGGCACGCCGATCTTTGTGCCGAAGCTCTATCCCTATTCGTACTACAATAGCCGCTACGCGCTGGCGGCGCTGCCGGCCGGCGCGGCCTTTGCCGGGGCGCTGGTGGCGCTCGTGCCGGCGTCGTTTTTGCGCGGGACGGCGGCCGCAGCGCTGCTGGTGATTTCGCTGGGCGGATGGGCGCTGCACCCGAGCGTCGAGAACTGGCTGTGCTGGAAGGAGTCGGAGGTGAACTCAGAAGGCCGCCGGCACTGGACGCGGCAAGCGGCCGGGTTTTTTCGCCGCAACTATCAGCCCGGTGACGGCATCCTGACTGCCTCAGGCGACGTGCTGGCCGTTTACCAGGAGGCCGGCATCCACCTGCGCGAAACATTGACGGACGGCGATTTTCTGGAGTGGCTGCCGGCAGTGAACCGGCCGGATTTGTTCTTGCACGAGCGCTGGGTCGTGGCGATCGCGGGCGATCCGATTTCGTTCAACCTGACGAATCCGCACCGCTTTGCGTCGCTGTGCGAGCGGGTCGCCGTTTTCTCCGCGCCGCGCGAGCCGGTGATCGAGGTGTACCGGAAGATTCGATGACGATTCGATTTGTGAAAGCGCACGGCGCGGGAAACGATTTCCTGCTGATCCGCGAGCCGGAACCACTGGCGGACGCGGACTATGCCGAGCTGGCCCGAGCCATCTGCGACCGCCATCGCGGGGTCGGAGCTGACGGACTGGTCGTCTTTCTGAGGCCTCCGGTGGGGCGGGCCGCGGGGCCGGAGCGGATCCGGCTGTTCAACTCCGACGGCAGCGAAGCGGAGCTTTCGGGCAATGGAACACGCTGTGCGGCGGCGGTGCTCATAGGGGACGCGCAAGCGCCCGAGCAGCTCGAAATCGAGACGCAGGCGGGCGTGAAGCAGTTGCGGCTGCTCGAGCGGGAAGGAAACCGCTTTCGCCTCGAGATGCACATGGGACGGCCGGTGTATGCGCCGGAGAATATCGGCTAC
>DASQHK010000630.1:0-2171 GCA_035632135.1 Bryobacterales bacterium | reverse complement strand
GATCCCCGCAGGTCGGATTCCAGGATCAGCCCGTGGTAGCCGTTGGAGTGAATATGGTTGCCGCGCACGGTCACGCGGCTGCCGCGCAGGATCACGCCCGGGCCGATCGGAAACTCGCCGTTGTAAGCCTGCTGAAACCAGTCGGGGCCGCCGGCGTCGTGAATGTCGTTGTTCTCGAAGAGGCCGCCGCCGGAGCCGGACTGGGAGATGTGCAGGGCCTCCGCCTCGGTGTGGTGCAGATTGCAGTCGTGGACGTGGTTGCCCCCGGCGGTATCGTAGACGGCCAGGGCGTAGCCGCTGGTGGGGTCGGCGCCGGGGCGGTGTGCGCCGGCATAACTGATATCCAGATGGTCCAGCTCGATCGATCCGGCGCCGTCGCGGATCACGATGCCGGCGGTGCGGAACCCCGCCAGGGACAAGCCCGACAGGCGCCAGCCGTGCACGCCGCTCTGGAACTCGATGCCGGTGATGGAAGCGCCGTATTCCATCAGATGCGAGGCGGGCGGCGCGCCGTCGGTGATCCAGGCGTAGATGCGCTGGAGCGTGGTGTCGACGAAGCAGCGGCCGGGGCGGTCGAGGCTGTCGAGCGTCGAGACGCGGTAGAGCAGGCGGCCGTCCTGGACGACCTGGAAGGGGTGGTCGAAGGGGAAGACCGCCGGCGTCGAGTAGTCGTAGTAATAGATAGTGGCGGAGGCGTCGAGGGCCTGCCAGGCGGCGGCTGGAAACCGCCCGCTGAGAACCACGGTCTCGTTCGGCTGGGCCATGACGGTGATGGGACGCGACGGCTCGCCGCTCGCAACCGGCCGGATGAGCGCGTCGTCCGTTACGCTGCCAGGGCTGGGAACCGCTTCCGAAGCGGGGCGATAGACGCCGCCGCGCACGAAGATGGTGTCGCCGGGGCGGAGGAAGGGCCGCGTCATGGCCCACTCGATGTGGCGCCAGGGCCGGGCGGCGGCGCCGGAGTTGGCGTCGTCCCCGTCGAGGCTGACGAAATAGGCGGCGCCCGAAGGCTGGGCGCGCGCAGCCCTGGGGGCCGGAGGCCAAAGGCAGACGGCAAGAGCCAGAAGGCAAGAAAAACGGCGGACGGCTTTACTTCTCGGACGAGCGCCGGGGCGCATAGGCTCTGATCTCCTGACTGCGGGGATCAGCCTCCCCGGCAAAACTGCGGGACGAATCCTCGCTTCTTTGTAGCGCTTCCTGGGGGAGAATGCAAGGGCAAGGGCCAGAGTAGGGGATCCGGGCGGCCCGGCCGTGCCGAGGGGCTGGGGCGGAATTTGCCCTCTAGTCGATCTACGGTTCTGCCGATGAGAGAATGAGGCGAAGGTGCGCCTCGAGGAGCCCTATGTTTAGCGCGCTACTGATTGGGCCGGAGGATAGCCTTACCCGCGAGTTCACGGAAAGGGTGGCATGGCTGACGGAGTTCATCCTCTGCCACCATGCTGCCCAGTATCCGCCACCCACGGAGTTGGCGGCCCTGCTGGAGCAGCATGATCCTGGCGCCGTGGTGATCAGCCTGGCGGACTATACCCGCGCCAGCCGCACGATCGGCCGCCTGGTGTCGCTGCGGCCGCAGACGCCCATCGTGGCGCTGCACAGCGGTGTTGACCAGCAGTTGCTGCTGGAACTGATGCAGTCCGGCGTGCGCGAGGTGTGGTTTCCGCCGTTCGACCTGGAGCAGATGGGGCAGGCCATCAAGCGGTTCTCGCAATTGAAAGCGGTGGCCACGCCGCAAACCGGCCCCAGCGGCAAGCTGGTCGCGTTCTTGCCGGCGCGCGGCGGCTGCGGCACCACCACCATCGCCCTGCACACCGCCGCGGCGCTCAGCAAAGTGACCGGCTCAACCCTGCTGGCCGACTTCGACTTCCACAACAGTACCATCGCGTTCTGGATGAAAGCCGATCCCAAGCACGGCCTGGAGGAGGCGCTGGAGCGCGCCCACTGGCTGGACGCCGCCTTGTGGAAGAGCATGGTGCATCGCGTCGGAACCCTGGACATTTTGACCGCCCCCCAGACCTCCACGCCGCTGATGTTCTCGGGCGCCGAAACTTCGGCGGTGCTGGAATTCACCCGCCAGAAGTACCAGTTCGTGCTGGTCGACCTTCCCGAGGCCATCTACAGCTCCTGCTGGGAAGTGCTCGAGCACGCCGGCCAGGTCATGCTGGTGGTCACGC
>DASQHK010000629.1:0-10531 GCA_035632135.1 Bryobacterales bacterium | reverse complement strand
AGCAGTCTGTCTGCGTCGCCCAGCAGACCGTCGACGGCCGTTTCGTACAGTGTGACCACTCTTTCGGAGTTGCTGTCGCCTTCCATGGTCTTTTGCAGCCAGGCCACGGCATCCTCGCGGCTTAGGAACGCGGCCGGCGCGCCAGGCAGCGTTAGCGCGTTCTTTACTTTGGGATCTTCGATCTTCGTCATCGCGCACATGTAGGTCGCTGGGACGTGCAACGGTTCCGCGCAGGGGCCGCTCTTGGATGGACCCTCTTGTGCCTGAGGCGCAGTTGCGGGGGCTGGCGCCGGCTGTCCGGACGCCGTCTGTTGCTTGGACGCGGCCGGGGGCGCAGCCGGCGCCTGCGGCTGTATTGCCGCGGCCTTCTCGACCAAGGCCTTCGAGCTGCTCACCAATGCCGCGCGCATCTCCGCATCGGAGGAGATCTGCGACAGGAGCCGGAAGGCGTCCAGGTGAAGGGCGAAGGCCACCAGAATGGAAAACACCACCGTCCAAACCCGCGCGTGGAGCGTGAATCGCTGCGCCGCGCGATCCATGACAACATTGAAATAGGTCTTGAGGCTGGTAAGCTCAGCTTCCGCCGTGGCGGGGAGCTTCTGCACCAACTGGTCGATCCGGACTCCGCCAAGAAGGCCGGCGGGGATGGCCGCGGGCAGCCCTGCGGCCAGACTGCTCACTTGCGCCGTGAGCGCCTGCACCTCGGGGCCCACGCCGCCGGCGCCGGTGGCGATGGCGTGCATTACCTCGGCCGGCGTGGCGGGTGCGGCTCCGCCTGCAGGCGCAACGCCGTAACTCCGCAAGATCCCGAGCAGTTCCTCCAGACGGATCGTGGAGGCGAGCCGCCATCTGCCGGGCAGGGACATCCAACTGAGGAACCGCCGCAGGGCCCGGCGGACTGGCGGGAAAGCTGCCGGCACGACGCCGCCGTGCCCCAGCCTCGACAGAGTCGAATCCGAGATCAGCGGATGCGTGAGAATCCAGTCGGCGATCTGCTCCACGCGGTTCCCCAACGCCGGGTGCAGCGTTTTGAACAGCTGGGTCAGCCCCCATTTCAGGTTCGTGCCCCGCAGTCCAAACAGACTGGAAACCATCTGGGTGAAGATGGTGACCAGCAGGCTGACTCCCAGCATCACAACTGCGAAGGCAATGAAGGTATCGAGGTGTTCCAGGGTCACGGCGGAGTCCTCCGAACAGCTTGGCGCCCGTTAGCCCGGCGGCCGAATCGGCGCCGCGCTCAGGGCCGGGCTGCGCCCGCGAGCGGCCCCGCGAAAAGCTGCTCGCCTTCCCGCGAGAGCAGCACCCAGAAGCCGTAAAAGCCCAGCAGGGTGCCGAAGGGAACGTGCAGCAGATCGATCGCCGAGAGGATGATGGTCAGCACGCGCGCCCAGCGGCGCAAGCGAAGCAGGCCCGCGCCCGCCAGAATGCTGGGCAGCGAGATCAGCAGCATGACCACGAAGATGACGCCGCCGATCCCGCCCAGGATCGGGATGGCAAGGAACGAGCTGCCGGTGCGGTCGAGCGCTCCCACCAGGCCGGCCAGGCCGCCGAAGAACAGCAGCGCTATCACGCCGGCGATGGCGCCGAGCGAGCCGAAAACCAGGTGCAGAGCGCCCAGAATTCTGACATGAGTGGCCATAGGCCCTCCTCGATTGATGCCGCTCTAGGCATAAATCGGATCCAGCTTTTCCCGAATGTACTTCATGGAGCGCCCGAAGCTGTCGCGAGCGCTGACGCGCACATAATCGAGGTCCACACAGATCCAGCCCTTGAAGTGGCGGCGCTTGAGGATGCGGGTGAGGTGAGGGAAGTCGATCTCGCCGTCGCCCAGGTCGTAGATGCTGTTCATGAAGGCGGCGCTCGCCGAGCCGGCCTTGAGCACGCTGCCGCGCGGCAGGTGGATATCCTCGGTGGCGGGGGTGTTCTTGGCGTCCTTGTAATCCATGAAGATGAGGCGGTCGGAGTATTTCTCGAACAGCTCGACGACGTTGCATAGGGCCAGGTGCAGGTGCGCGGTGTCGGGCGCGAAGTGGAAGCGCTTGGGGTCGATGAGCTTGAGGAACAGCTCGACTTCATCCTGGCTCTCGATGAGTTCGTCGAGGTGGTTGTGCAGGCCGGCGCGGAAGCCGTACTCCTTGGCTACGTCGCCCAGGTGGTTGTAAAACTGGCAGGCGATGGCGATGCGCTCGGGCACCAGAATTTTCGGCACGCGCCCCGGCGAGAAGACCACGAGTTCGGTGGCGCCAAATTCCTTCAGGAAGCCCAGCGCCTGCCGGGCGTTCTTCTCGATCTGCTCGTGCTTGGCAGGGGCGTCGGCCGGGCCGCCGAACGAGATAGTGGCGATGCGCAGGCCGCGCTTGTCCAGCTCCTTCTGCGCCATCGGCACCGTCAGGTCGTATTGCTGAAGGCAGCCGGGGAAGCCCGTCATGCGGATGCCGGTGAAGCCGGTGTCCTTCATGATGTCGAGGATTTCGGTGAACGGCACGGGCGCGAGATGGCCCCACAGGCCGAGGCTCAGCGCCCAGGAGATGTTTTTGCCAGCGCCGTCAGCAGGCGCCCGGAAGGCGGCCAGGGTGGCGGCGAGGCCGGTAGTGAATTCACGTCGGTTCATGGCGAACTATCATAACTCGCCGGTCACGGCAAAACGAGAATTTTTTCTAGCGCGGCATCAGTAACATACCCGTTTCGAGCACCGGAATCCTTCCAGCCGGGGCGCAAACTGGAGGCAGGCAAGGCTGGGGGATTCCAAAATGATAAAGATTGCGGTGGTGAACTATAGCTCGCAGGTGAGCGATGCGCAGGTGGCGGTGATCATTCCGGCGCTTCAGGGACAGGTCGACTCGGATTTTGGACCGATTTGGGGCGTGGAGGCGGCCGTTTCGGCGGCTGGGCCGGATCAAGTGACGCCAGAGCAGTGGGTGATGGGGATTTTCGACAACGCCGACCAGGCCGACGCGCTGGGCTATCACAGCCTGACGCCGGCGGGCCAGCCGCTGATGAAGATTTTCGTCACGCCGGCGCTCCAGAACGGCGACCAGGTTTCGATGGTGATGAGCCACGAACTGCTGGAGACGCTGGCCGATCCGTGGATCGAGTCGCTGGCCTTGCGAGACAACGGCGACGGCACGGGCCGGCTTTATGCATTGGAAGTATGCGACGCGGTGGAGGGTGATTCGTACACTGGGGCGGGCGGGGTGAGCCTGTCAAACTTCATCACGCCGTGGTGGT
Organism: Bryobacterales bacterium; assembly: GCA_035632135.1. Taxonomy (GTDB): domain Bacteria; phylum Acidobacteriota; class Terriglobia; order Bryobacterales; family JACQDG01; genus DASQHK01. The sequence continues at coordinate 7,303 of DASQHK010000629.1, read as the reverse complement.
TTTCCGGGCAGCCGCCGGCGGGGGCGAAGTTCGATTTTCTGGGTAATCTGAGCGCGGCGTTCACCCTGAGCCCAGGCGGATACTTCAACTACATGGACGTGAGCCTCGGCGCCGGCTGGCAACAGACTTTCGGCGAGAAAGCGAACCGCAACCGGGCGACCGAGCGCGGCTAAACGGCGCGGCCTCAGATGATCCGGAGCTTCTTTCCCACTTTTTCCAGAATGCCCAGGGCCTCGTCGAGCTGGGCGCGGGTGTGCGTGGCGGTCATGATGGTGCGGATGCGGGCCTTGCCTTGGGGAACGGTGGGGAAGCCGATGCCGGTGGCGAAAACGCCGGCCTCGAAAAGCTCGCGCGAGAATTGAAACGCCAGCGCGGCGTCGCCGATCATCACCGGGGTGATGGGGGTTTCGCTCAGGCCGGTGTTGAAGCCGAGCTGGGTGAGGCCCTTCTTGAAGAAGCGGGTGTTCTCCCAGAGGCGCTCGATCAGCTCCGGCTCCTGCTCCAGCACCTCGAAGGCAGCGAGGCAACTGGCGGCGACGCCGGGCGGGTGCGACGTCGAGAACAGGAACGGCCGGGCGCGGTGGTAGAGAAACTCGATCAGGTCGCGGCTGCCGCAAACGTAGCCGCCGAGCACGCCGATGGCTTTCGAGAGCGTGCCGACCTGGATGTGAACGCGGCCGTGGAGGCCGTAGTGGTCCACGGTGCCACGGCCATTGCGGCCGAGCACGCCGCTGGCGTGGGCGTCGTCGATCATCATGATGGCGCCGGATTTCTCGGCCGCCTCGACCAGGGCGGGCAGCGGCGCGATGTCGCCGTCCATGGAGAAGACGCCATCGGTGATGAGCAGCTTGCGGCCGGGAAGCGGTGCGACTTCGGCGAGGATCGCTGCGGCGGCCTTCACGTCCTTGTGCGGGAACACGCGGATAGCAGCGCGCGAGAGGCGGCAGCCGTCGATGATGGAGGCGTGATTCAGCTCGTCGGAAATGATGATGTCTTCTTTGCCGAGCACGGCGGCGACGGTGCCGGCGTTGGCCGCGAAGCCGGACTGAAAAACGACGCAGGCCTCGGCGTGCTTGAAGGCGGCGATCTTTTCCTCGAGCGCTATGTGGATCGACATGGTGCCGGCGATGGTGCGCACGGCGCCCGAGCCCGCGCCGTATTTTTCCGTGGCGCGAATGGCGGCCTCGCGCAGTCTGGGGTGCGTGGTGAGGCCGAGGTAGTTGTTGGAGCACAGATTGATGACGCGGCGGCCGTCAAACTGCGACACGGGCAACTGCTCGCCCTGGAGGACGCGCAACCGCTGGTAGAGGCCCTTTTCGCGCAGGGAATTCAGCTCGTCGGTAAGATACGCGAGCGGGTTCGTCACAGTATCAGGCATAGGCTTGGAAGAAGCGGAGTGCTTGCCGGGCCGCCCAGAAGCGCGGCGGCGTGCGAGAAAGAAACGAGACGTGGCCGCCGTGGTCCGGTGCGAGCAGGCGCAGCGCCGCATTCACGGGCAGGCGGTAGCACGCGAACGGGATGAAGGGGTCGTCGCGCGCCTGGATGAGCAGCGCGGGCAGGCGAACGGCATCGAGGTAGCGGAGCGCGGAGCTTTGCTCGTAGTAATCCCAGGCGTCGCGGAAGCCGAAGGCCGGCGCGGTAATGTGGTGGTCGAAGTCGATGATGCAGCGGACGCGGGCGAGCGGCGCCAGCGAGAAGCGATCGGGAAACAGGCGGACCTTGCGGCGCAGGCTGGCGGCTAACCGGCGCAGGAAATGGCGCTCGTACACGCGATTGCGGGGCTCGCCGAGCCGGCGCGCGCAGGCGGCGAGGTCGATGGGTGCGGAAATAGCGCAGACGGCGGCGACGTGCGGCGGAGCACTAACGCCCCACTCGCCGGCGAGCTTCAACACCTGGTTGCCGCCCATCGAGAAGCCGATCAGAAACAGCCGGCGCGGGGCGAGTTGCGCGACCACCGCGCGCAGGTCAGTGGTGAGGCCGGAGTGATAAAGCGTTGGTGCCAGATGCTCTGTGCCGCCACAGTTGCGGACGTTCAGCCGCACCACGTCGAAACCGGCGTCAAGCGTGGCGCGCGCCATCCAGCGCACGTAAGTCGAGTCGCAGGAGCCTTCCAGGCCGTGGACGAGAACGGCGACTGGCGCTCGCGGATCGCGCCAGTGGCAGCGGCCGAGAACTTGCACGCCCGGCTCGGTCGGGAACAAGCGCGGCTCGCCGGGCTCCAGCCGCACGGGCCAATAGCGGCCGACGATGGTGGCTAAATCCGGATGACCAAAGAGTGGATAGTAAGGTTCGAATTCGAGCGAGCGCGCGACAGGTGGAGCGGCGGTGCCCACTGCTTTCAGCTTAGCAAAGCGTCCCGCCGCCGTTTTGAGCGCTCCGGCCTGGCTCCCTCGTTACCCATGTCCGACCGTTGCCTGGTCTTATCGGCGGACGGCCGCTGCGGCGGAGCCGCAATGCCGTGCGGCCCGCGCCTAAAAGATCAGCTTGAGGCTGAACTGCAACTGCCGCATGGAGGTGCGCGTGCCGGCGATTACGCCGAAGGTTCCGGTGCCCGGAATGGCTTTGCCGGCAGAGTCGAGCCGGTTATCACTTAAGGTGGTGTCGGGATCGCCCCAGTTCGGGTGGTTCGGGAAGTTGAACGCCTCGAACCGGAACTGGAGGTACTTGCTCTCGGTGAAGTTGAAATTCTTCAGCGTGGAGAAATCCCAGGCGACGATCCCGGGGCCGATCAGCGTGTTGCGGCCCACGTTGCCGAACGTGCCGAGCGCGCCATATTGAAAGGCGCCGATGTTGAACCATTGGCCGGGGCCGCGCTGGCCACTCGGCAGTTCAGCGCTCTGGCCGGTGCTATTCGGGCGGTCCTCGCCGGCGCCGTTGTTGTTCTCATTCCCCCCAGCGTACACCGTCAGCGGGAAGCCGCTGGATACGGTGAAGATGGAGCTGAGTTCCCAGCCGCCGAGGATTGGGCTTGCAATTCCATGGTTCAGGAACCGGCGGCCCTTGCCGGCCGGCAGCTCGTAGAGCACCGAGGTCACGAAGCGGTGGCGTGTGTCGAAGATCGACAGCCCACGCTCGCAACTGATGCAGTAGCTGTTCTGCGGGAACAGCGGGTCGCTCCCCAGCGTGCGGATGCCGCTGCCGTCGTCAATCGATCTTGAGAACGTGTAGCCGGCGAGATAGGTCAGGCCGGTGGCCATGCGCCTGGTGAGCTTCAGCGAGAGCGAGTGGTAGTTCGAGTCGGCGGCGTTGCCGATTTCCTGGATGCGTCCGAACTCCGGGAAGGGCTCGTTGTTGTTGGGGCTGCCGGTTGGCAGGTTCGGAGCCTCGTTAAAGGCGAACATGCGGATCAGGCGGTGGCCCTGGGAGCCGAGATAGCCGATCTCCGCGACCGTGGAATTGCTGATCTGCCGCTGGATGTTCAGCTCGTACTGGATGGTGTAGGGCGTGCGCCGGTCGTATTTGTTGCCCAGCACGTAGGGCTGCGAAACGCAAACAAACGGAGGACTGGGCACGCCGCAGGGATTCGCGCTGCCGGCCACCCCGAAGGCGTTGTTCCAGGTGAGGTTGTGGGTCTGGGGGTCAGCCTGCACGCGGACGCGGCCGCCCAGATTGCGGCCCATGTCGAAGATCGGATTGCTGGTGTCCTGCGAGAAGAAGATGCCGCTGCCCAGGCGGACGGTCCATTTCGAGCTGGGACTCCAGGCCACGCCGAAGCGCGGAGCCCAGTCCGCTTTGTCGTCGGCGATGAGCTTGTCGCCGAGGCGCCCGTCCCGAACGACCTTGATGGCCGGGTTGAAGCGGATCAAAGTGTCCTGGTAGATGTCGCCTGAGCCGATGCGGACGAAGACGGGATGGAGGCTCTGATCGGCGACGTTGGTGGCGCGGACGTTGAGCGGCACCCAGGCGTTCATGAGGCTGTTGCCCTTGTCGGCCCACGCTGGAACGTACTCATAGCGCAGGCCGTAGTCGACGGTGAGGTTGGGCCTGACTTTCCAGGTGTCGGCGAAATAGTAGGCTTGGCTGGTGGCACGGTATTGCGTGATGGCGAGCGCCGCCGCATCCTCGTCGAGAAACGTGTAGCCAAGCATGAAATCGGCGAAGCCATAGCCGGTCGCCTGGTTCGTAATGCCAAACGAGCCGCGGGCGAACTGGTTGCCAAACTGGTTGTAACGGTCGCGCCGGATGTCAGTGCCGAGCTTGAAGGAGTGGGCGCCGCGAGTCCAGGAAATGTTGTCACTCCACTGGAATGTGTGGTTGAAGTTCGCATAAGGGCCTTCGGAGCTGTCGCCGAAGCCGCTAAAGCCCTGGACGCCGACCGAGGGAATGCCCCACGCGGCTGGCGCCGGATCATTCAGGCCTGGGATGCCAAGCTCCTTCACGACATCCCTTGAGAAGGCCAGCTCGCGCCCGTAGCTGTTGAAGAAGTGGTTGTAGGCGAAGCGGAACTCGTTCACCAGGGTGGGCTTCAACACGCGCGTATTGTCGAGCATCCACTGATCCACGTGGGTTTCGAGGTTCGTGCCGTTGAGCTTGAGGGCTGGCGCGATGGCCGTCTCGTCGTCCCAGCTAAAGCGCCCGAACCAGCTCGACTTCGAGCTTTCCACCCAGTCGATACGCTGCGTGAACTGGGCCTTGTCGGTGGTGTTGTTGTCCAGAGCCAGGTAGTTGTTGGTCAGGCCGGCGCCGGCGATGTTCGCCGCGGGATAAAACTCCAGCAGCTTCTTGGAGGTCGGGTGGAGGCGAGAGCTGGGGATCATATTGTTGGCGAACGGCTGACCGTTCAAGGGATCAGTGATCTTCGTGGTTCCCTGGACAGCCGAGAAGTCGCCGCCCTGCATCGCGGCCGTAGGCAGGCTGTAAACGCCCTGGCTCTGGTTACGAAGCTTGAAGCCCTCGAAATTGGACATGAAGAAGAGCCTGTCCTTGCCATTGAAAAGCTTCGGGATCTGAATCGGGCCGCCCAGCGTGAAACCATACTGGTTCCACTTGAAGGGCGCCTTAGTCGGGACCTGCGTGGTGAACCCGTAAGGGCGGCCGTCCAGTTTGCTGTTGCGCAGGAACTCGAATAATGCGCCGTGATACTGGTTGGTGCCGCCCTTGGTGGAGACGTTGACCTGGCCGGCTTCGCGGCCGAACTCAGCGGAATAGATGCCGGTTTGGACCTTGAACTCCTGGAGGGCGTCGATGGATGGCAGGAAGATGTAGGTGTTGAAATTGACGTCGGTGTTATCCACGCCGTCGAGGGTAAAGTAATTCCACTCGCGGCGATTGCCGGCGATGGAGATCTGCTGGTTGGCGCGGTCGCCGCCCTGCCGCGAGTCAGCCTGGCCCCCATTGGCGAAGGCGGCGTTAACGTTGGGGCTGAGCGCGACCAGTTGCAGGAAATTCCGGCCGTCGAGTGGCAGCTCGACGATGCGCTGGTTCTCGATAACCGTTCCGACGGTGGCGCTTTCGGTGGTGAGCAGCGGCGCGCCGCCGGCCACTTCCACGGTCTCGGCCAAGGCGCCGACTTTGAGCTGGAAGTCGAGGCGGGCGACCTGGTTCACTTGCAGCTCGATGCCCTTCCGCTCTTCGGTCTGGAAGCCCTGCGCTTCCACCCTCACATCGTAAGTACCGGGCAGCAAGGTCGGGAAGACGTAGTTGCCGGAGGTGTTGGTCAGGTTCTGGCGCGTAAAGCCGGTTTGCGGATTGGTCACCGTGACGGTGGCGCCCATGACTACGGCGCCGCTCGGGTCGGTAACCACGCCGGTGATCTGGCCTTGCGTCTGCGCGAAAGCGAGCGAGCAGGCCAAGCAGGACAAACTGACTAGAACCGCTGGGCGCTCCCAGCACCTCGTTCGAGAAAACATCTTAGCCCCCTTTCAACCCTTTAAATCCCAATGACTACTTGGCACGAATGTTACAGCCGCAGAGATGTCTTGTCAACTGGAATCGAAGAATGACGCAAACTGACCATGCCCCAGTCGAGCAACGTGGAAATGCCCGGTGCTGCAGAAGACGAAGAGGAGACTGACCGGCCAGCGGGAGGCGGCTGCGGAACTGGAATTGGCCAAGCGGCGCGTGCGCCGGCCGCGAGATGATCCGGCGCCGCGCGAGAAGTTTCTTCAGTCGCCGCAGCTTCGTGATAAAATTCTCGCGTGACGGCTGGTGAGCCGAAGCAGGCGTACTCGCGAGACGACGTCCGGCGCATCCTGAAAGTCACCGATGCCCGCTTGCGCTCGTGGGAGCGCATCGGGCTGCTCGAGCCGCGGCTGGAGTTCACCTTTTCGGACCTGATCGCCCTCAAGACCCTGCAAAAGCTGCGGGAAAACCGCATCCCGACGGAGCGCATCCGGCGGGCGCTGAGTTCGCTTTCGAAGAAACTGGCCGGCGTGGAGCGGCCGCTGACCGAGCTGAAGATCATCTCCGACGGAAAACGCATCGCGGTGGACCTGGGCGACGGGAAGATGGAGGCGCTCACCGGGCAGTTGCTGTTCGACTTCGAGACCAGCTCGCTGAAGCCGGTCACGGAGCTGAAGCGGCAGGAGAAGCAGCCGGCCGCCAGCCGCGAGCAGGAGTCGGAGTACTGGTTTCAGGTGGGGCTGCAACTGGAGGAGAGCGGCGCGCCGCCGCAGGAGGCGCTGCAGGCCTACGAAAAGTCGCTCGAGCTGAACCCCAACGCGGCGGGGGCCTGCGTGAACATGGGGACCATCCACTACCAGGCGCGGAATCTGGCCGGGGCCGAGCGGTGTTACCGGCAGGCCGTCGAGGTCGACCCCGAGTATCCGCTGGCGCACTTCAATATTGCTAATATTTACGACGAGCAGGGGCGGGTGGAGGAGGCGCGGGCGCACTATATGATCGCGCTGCGGCTGCGACCCGACTACGCCGACGCCCACTACAACCTGGCGCTGCTCTACGAGAAAACCGGCGAGCCGATGCGCGCCGTCAAGCATTGGCGGCAGTACCTGAAGATCGACCCCGCCAGCCCCTGGTCCGGCATCGCCCGCCAGCAGCTCGACAGCCTGCTGCGCGTGACGCTGGGGGGACGGTCGCCCAATTGACGCCCCGGATTGCTCACTTCCCGCGAGTCCCCTCGTCTAACCGCTCAATAGGAAGGAGGACCCTATGAGGATTGGTTTGCGGTCGAGCATCGTCGCGCTGGCTCTGGCGGCGCTGGTCGTTCCCGGGCTCGCCACGGCGGCCGAGGGGACATTTGAGCGGACGCTGCAGGTGAGCGGGCCAGTGGACCTGGACGTGAGCACGGGCGCCGGGGGCATCACCGTGCGAGCAGGCAGCGCGGGCACGGTGCGGGTGACGGGCA